>JBEDEY010000201.1:0-3579 GCA_041175425.1 Bacteroidota bacterium
TTCCTGATCAATGCAGGTTACTGGAAAAGTAAAAACCATTGCGCGAACTGATCAATCACCAAACAAAGACAAGTCACTTGACTCCAAAGAATTAGCCTTACCGAAGGGGTAAAAATCAAAAATCTTTTGAACTAGGCTTGGAAAAAAATTTTGAGAACTCTACCTTTGTAGCACAATTTCAGAAGCCAATAGCTTTTGAAATAAAATTGACTGATGGTGTAACTGGCAACACGTCTGATTTTGGTTCAGAAGAGTCTAGGTTCGAGCCCTAGTCGGTCAACAAAAAAACCTCCCTATCGGGAGGTTTTTTTTTGTTTAGCCCCTATTTCGTAGGATATTTTTTAACCCTTACTTATACAGACCATTGAACAACATTTTGAAGGTACCGTGAGCCTGCCCACGGAAGGTAATCTCAGGACCAAAGGCATACAATTTCCCCTTTCCTACTTGCGCCTCAAAAGCGGTCACTCCTTGCTTCAAGTAATTTTGTCCCCAAGCCCATCCACTGCGAAGCGGAGGAGTGGTTCCAAACCATGCCAAAGGCTTCACACCAAAATTACCAGCTTCCGGAGCTAGACGAAATACTGGGCTATTGGAAAACATGATGTCTGCTTTTGGACCCATGCCATAGTTAATCGGCGAAGCAGTGTCTACCTGCATCTCAAGTACACTTCCTGGGATGTAGTATTTGTCTCCTGTAAGCGATCTCTCCCTTCCATTCACGATTTCCACCAATGCATTGGAAACCGGTAAGCCTAAATGGCTAGCCAAAGCCGTGGCCGCTCCTGCTGTAAGGATTTGACCACCACTTTCCAGAAATTTTTTCAGTTGGGGAATAGACTTGTCCACAGTAAGTCTACCTAGCATGTGATGGTAAGTTGCAGGAATCTCTTCCTTCTTGGGTTGCGCACCAGGACCATATCCACCCCCAGCTCCAGGCATGCCTGGACCTATGAATAAGAGCACATCGTACTTTTCAGCCAAGTTGCCACCATCGATCTCCATGGGAAATACCTGTGCAAAATCGAAGTGAAACTGCTCCATAATCCATCTCGTCCAGCCAGAAGGCATGGAACCTCCATAGTAATCGTAAAGGCCAATTCGTGCTGGCTTGATTTCTTTCGCTCCAGCAGGCATTCCTTTTGCCGCAGTAGGCGCTAATCCATAGCTACGAACTGCTTGTTCAAGGATTTTTTTGCCTGCAGCAGGAACGTAAAATGCTCCTGCAGGGATGTCTCCAGCGGCGGATTGCGTACGGTATACCTTTACTTTGCCTTTGAGCAAGTCATTTACTGCTGTAAAGGAATCATTGACCCGCGGGTCAAGAAAATAGCCAGCCCCTGAAGCGGGTAACTGGGAGCCTTCTGGAGCAAGCAGCTGCCCATAAGCGACTGCCTCAAAAGGTCCATCAAAGCCCTCCATGATTCGATCTGCTTCAATTCCCATCTGAAATGCGAGAGTCCAACCTGCCGCATCATAAGGACGAACAGGAGGACCTCCAGGGTATTGAAAATCATTTGGGTGATCCTGAGGCTCAAACATATCGATCACGTGGGGACGAAATGCCTGGGCTGTCTTCACGATGTAGGATCCCTTTGGATAGTTCTTTCCTCCCACAGTAAAATCGCTTGTAGCCCGATGAACCAAAATACCCGACTTAATTAAGGCATTTAAAAACTTGACGGCCGTTGGGAAATCCGCTTGATCAGCTGAAAGAATGTATCCTCGTGGATCACGCTTCTCCGGATCGGCATAGACCGAGTCGTAGAATGCAACAGGGATACCAGATCTATTGCCAAAATAAGCCTCTTCAGGGTCATCCCCTGCGGGCTTGCCCTTGCTTGCCTCAAAGAAATTCTGAATATCCTGCGCATATTTTGGATAACGGGTCCACGTATCCGTATTTCCTCTATCGATAGATTTTTTACCCATCAAATAGAAGTTGTAAAGCAACTCATCCCCATGTCTAACTGCATGGTTGAGTATCGCGTAATTCATAGAAACCGAGTATTCGATGGAGCGGCGGAAAGGCCATGGTCCAGGAGTCACAGGAAACGGATTGCCATTGTTGGGGATCAAACGATCTGGAACCAATGGAATAGCATAGGGAGAAGGGTCGCCCACGATTTCAGTAAGGATACCAATCATGTTGTGGTAGTATGGGGTAGTCCGTAGACCCCCATTCCACCAAGTGGAAAATACGGACCCATCCAAGCGTGCAAAGCCAGGCTTATCTTCTTGGTGCAGACGATTGATCATGGCTGCTCCTACCGCATCTAAGCCGGTGATGATCAGTGGGTCAAACACATGGTTGAACGGATCCCGGTAGGGAGGTCCTGCCACCACAGTACCGGCCGGACCTGATTGGTGGTGGTTGTAGATAATTTGAGGCATCCACTCCACATATTGCTGCATGGAAATATTGGTGGATTCCTTCATGTTGTTCATGAAAAAATCTCGGTTGTTGTCGTGCCCCACATACTTCTGATAGAGCACAGGGATATTTTTATTTCGTTTGGTCTTGTCTTCTGGGCGCATGTACCAATCAGACATGATCTCCATCCCATCGGGATTCACATGCACGAGCAGAATGATCACCTCATCTAAAATCCGAAGCGTTTCCGCATCATTCTTTGAAGCCAGTTCATACAGCGTCTCAATCAACTGCTGTGCACCAACCACCTCATTGGCATGTAGACCGCCATCGATCCATACGATGGGCTTGCCCTGACTGGAGAGCGCTTTAGCCTCGGCTTCAGTAATCTCCGCTCTACCCAACTTTCTAGAAATTTCTTGGTAGCGCGCTAAGTCAGGAAAATTTTTGGGTGCAGTAATCACCAAAAGTGGTTGCTCACGCCCAAACTCCGTTTGTCCAATACTTCGGTACTCCACCCGGTCTGAAAGGTCGGCGACTTTTTTGAAGTAGGATTCTGATTGAGAAAAATTAGCGAGCATGTAGGGGTCACCGATGGAGAAACCAAAATGCTCCTTGGGCGTGGGGATGGTCTGCGCATGCAAAGCAACCGACACAAGCAAGGTCAAGAGAAGGAATAGGACTATTTTTTTCATAAAAGAAGTGAATTATACCTTCCCAATTTAACCCTTTGATTTGGAAAAAACCTTAAAATCAGCCCTGCAATCCGATTATTACAGGATCGGAAGAATAGCCCAATGAATAGCTAAAATCTAGTTCTTCAACACCCATGTATGATCCTTTCAAAAAAATAGAACCAATTAATTACGAGTGGAAATTTTTCTTTTGACTGAAGTTTCCACTTGACAATCCTTTCCCCAAAATCATTACTTTTGTTTAAAGATCCTTTCCATCCTTATCCTTCACGCTCCCTTGATTCCAATGTCCGAAGTAAAAATCTTTGCAGGCTCCAATAGCATAGATTTGGCACAAAAAATCGCCAAAAGCTATGGTAAAAAATTAGGTGAAATGACCCTGTCCAAGTTTAGTGACGGGGAAATGTCCCCCAGCTTTGACGAGTCGATCCGAGGTTGCACTGTATTCATTATCCAAAGCACCAATCCACCGAGCGACAACCTGCTCGAATTATGCTTGATGATTGATGC
>JBEDEY010000202.1:0-11475 GCA_041175425.1 Bacteroidota bacterium
GAAAGTGCTTTTTCTATCCAATAGGCAGCTTGGTACTGCGAAAACTTTTCTAATCCTGAGGCTTCTGCAGTAACGATGTAAATAAAAATACTGAAAATCATGGAGAGCCCTATCCAAACAATAGACCAGATCGCGGCCTCTTTATTGGAAATAACATGGTTCTTTTTATTGAAAATGCCCAAGTCAAGCAAAAGCATAAACAATACGGCTACTGTAAATCCGATAATGATACCGGGATGATCAATTAAATTATCTTCCATAGTGCTGGGTAAGATGAGGTGATATTTTTTGCAAAATTACTTCTTTTTAAGCTACTCTGTTAAGAAAAACAGGCTCTAGTTCAAAAACGATTGAAAATAGGCAATGGTTTTTTGTAATCCTTCCTCAAGTGCGAGTTGAGGCTGCCAAGAGAGTTTTTGTTGTGCCAATTCGATTGCTGGCTGTCGCTTAAGCGGATCGTCTGCTCCGGCAGGTAGATAGGAAAGTGTACTCTTGCTACCTGTTAGCTCCAGAATAAGGTTTGCAAGCTGCAAAATTGTGCATTCTACAGGATTTCCAACATTGATTGGGCCTGTGACCTCCTTTGATGTTTCCATCATTAGTTTCATTGCCTGAACCGTGTCGTCAACATAGCAAAAGGAACGAGTTTGGGATCCATCTCCAAATAGGGTAAGGTCTTGTCCTTGCAAGGCCTGTAAGATTAGATTGGACACAACCCGTCCATCTGTTGCACTCATGCGTGGGCCATAGGTATTAAAAATACGCATGACCTTGATCTCCACTTGATGCTGCCGATGGTAATCAAAGAACAAGGTTTCGGCTCCTCGTTTTCCTTCGTCATAGCAGGCACGAGGTCCTATTGGATTTACATTTCCAAAATAGGATTCAGGCTGGGGATGGATCTGTGGGTCTCCGTAAACTTCTGAGGTAGAGGCTTGAAAAACCTTTGCTCCTGTATTTTTTGCAAGTTCTAGGAGATTTAGTGACCCTAAAATGGAGGCTTTAAAGGTTTCTATCGGGAAACTTTGGTACAGACGCGGGGAGGCAGGACATGCCAAATTGTATATTTCATCTACCGATAGTTGGATAGGCGAGGTCACATCCTGTACAACTAACTCAAAGTTGGGCTGTGGAATGAGGTGTGCTATATTTCTTTTGTGCCCTGAAAAAAAATTATCAAGGCAGGTAACCTGATTTCCTTCGGCCAGCAGCTTTTCGCAAAGGTGACTCCCTAAAAATCCTGCTCCTCCCGTGACTAAAATTTTTTTCATTTTTAATTCGATTCCCCCACAAAAGTAAGTTAAAACCACTCGGTTTTCATGGCAATGCTGGGATAGCTGGTAGATGCAAATCGCTCTAGCAATCCTTTGAGTTTTACCAGCTCGTATTCCATGGTGTAGCGCGCGGTTTCAATTTTCCCTAAATGGAAATCTTGTTCCTTAGTTCCTTGATCCAATGCCCGCTGTGCCGTGATGGCTTGCTTGAGCCACATCCATCCCATGCAGAGGATTCCAGCACCTTCCAAAAATAGGGTAGCATCTGCCAAGAAGTAGTCTGGGCCTTGATTTCGTTTGAACAAAATTTTTGCTGTGCCTTCTGTAAATTCGTTGCAATATTTTTCAAAAGCACTTGTCAGATCAGCCAATTCCGGTAGATTTTTTGCTTCACGAATCGTCTTTTCGAGTTCTTTTTGAAGCATTTTCCAACCTAATCCTTCATGGAGCAGCAATTTTCTTCCCAATAAGTCGAGTCCATGAATGCCAGTGGTGCCCTCGTGAATGGGATGGATTCGGGCTTCCCGATAGTATTGTTCTACAGGGAAATCAGTCGTGTAACCGGCCCCTCCAAGCACTTGAATGGCCATGGAGGTACTTTGCAGCCCCATTTCGGATGGATAGCTTTTGGCGATTGGGATCAATAGGTCCAATAATGCTTCTAGTTCTCTTTTTTTAAGCAGATTAGTTTCTTGAGAAACTTGATCTCCAAGAAGTCCGCAGAAGATCAATAAGGCTAAAGAACCTTCTGTGATACTTTTTTGAACCAAAAGCATACGCTTGACATCTGCATGTTGGATGATGGGTACCTGTGGTCGGTTTGGTTCCTTATCGCTGATGTTTCTACCTTGAGGACGAACTTTGGCATAGTCTAAGGATGCATGAAATGCCGCAGTAGCAATGGCTGTGGCATTCATTCCGATTCCTAGTCTTGCCTCATTCATCATTTGGAACATGTATTTGAGTCCTTGGTGCGCTTCACCGACCAGGTATCCCTCACAGGCAGACGCACTTCCCATCATCAAGTGGACGATAGGCGCACCCTTGTAGCCCATCTTATGGTAGATCCCTTGGGTGAGAACATCATTTGGGGTTCCGTCTAATCGGATTTTCGGAACCACAAATAAGGAGATACCCTTGGTACCTGCTGGTGCACCTTCTATTCGGGCAAGCATTAAATGGATGATGTTGTCGCAGGCATCGTGATCGCCTGCTGAGATGTATATTTTTTGTCCAATGATCGAATAAACTCCTTCCTTAGCGGTAGGAACCGCTAGGGTAGACAAATCCGACAGGGAACTGCCCGCATCTGGTTCAGTGAGTGCCATGGTCCCTTGCCATTCCCCAGTGTACATTTTAGGCGTAAAGGCATCTCGAAGTTCGCTAGATCCGAATGTTCGTATCAAATTTGCCGCTCCTGTAGTCAGAAAAGGAAAAACACTGGCTGAATAATTGGCTGCCTGCAAAATAAATCCAGCCGATAGGTGGATCGTCCAAGGCAATTGTTGCCCTCCCTCTTCGTAAGGGAAGATGGCATTGATCCATCCATCGGCTCCAAATTGCCGGATAATTTCACGCATTTTGGGATGTACCTTGACGATTCCATTTTTCAATTGGGGTTCATTTCGGTCCATTTCCTTGAAAATGGGATACAGGGACTTTTCAGCAATTTGCTCTGCGGCATCCAGGATCAGGGAAAAGGTCTCCTTGGAATGATCTGAAAAATAGGGGTACTGGGTGAGCTCCAGGCAATTTTGATTTTCAAAAAGTTGAAAATGGAGGTCTCTTTTTGAATAGTAGCTAGCCATGATTTATTCTTTGGAACTCAAATAACGGATTATTTTTGCTGGATTACCTCCAATTACTACATCTGAGGGGAAACTTTTGGTGACTACTGCTCCAGCAGCGACCACCACTCGATCTCCCAAAGTCACTCCTGGGCAAATTACTGCTCCACCACCAATCCAAACATCTGAACCGATTTCAATTGGTTTTCCAAATTCCCAAAGCGCTCCTCTTGTGGCTGCATCCAGGGGGTGGGTAGCTGTGTAAAGCTGTACCGCTGGACCAATTAGGACCCGGTCACCCAATGTAACTTTACAAACATCCAATACCACACAATTGAAATTGAAAAAGCAATCTTCACCAAGGCTGATGTTGTAGCCATAGTCGCAAAAGAAAGGAGGCTCTATCCAGGGATTTTTACCCATTTTACCCATCAACTTACCTAGTAAGGCAAGCCGATTTTCAGGATCAGCTGGTGAGGAGGAATTGAATGCTTGCATCAATTCTCGGGCATAAAGCCGCTCGCCTACTAATTCAGGGTCTGATGCTTGGTACAGTTCCCCCGCAAGCATTTTTTCTTTTTCTGATTTCATCGCTCTTTAGTTCGATTGGCTTGTTCGGGGATGGATGCTTATTTTTTATTTGCTACCCATACCAATGCTTCTTCCACTCCCCGGAGTTCGGCTAGGCCTTTCAGTCTTCCGATTGCCGTATAGCCCGGATTGGCTGTTTTCTTGTTCAGGTCATCCAAAAGTTGATGTCCATGGTCTGGGCGCATGGGAATTCGTTTTTTCCGTTTTTCCTGCCAGATCAAAATCTCTTGAATCACGGCAACCATGTCTACGTTGCCATCCAAGTGGTTGTCTTCGTAGAAATTTCCTGCTGCATCCCTTCTCGTGCTTCGCAAATGGAGAAAATGGATGCGCTCTCCAAACTCGCGTACCATAGCGGGCAAATCGTTGTCCGTTCGTACCCCATAGCTTCCTGTGCAGAAAGTTAGGCCATTGTGTACACTGGGTGTTTGGCTTAAAATTCGTCTGGCATCGGCCGCGGTGCTTACGACTCGTGGCAATCCATACAACGAAAAGGGAGGATCATCCGGATGGATGCACAAAAAGCAACCCACTTCCTCTGCTACTGGGGTGATGGCGTCTAAAAATAGCCTTAAGTGCTCTGCAAGTTGGTTTGCATCGATGCCAGAATATGTTTGTAGCATTTCACGAAATTCCTCTAGCGTGTAGCCAATTTCTGAGCCTGGAAGGCCTTTGAGGATATTGTCCAAAATGAGCTGCTTGGATTCTGGGCTAAGATTTTGGTAATAGGTTTCAGTGGCAGCAATTTCTTCCGGACTATACTCTTGCCGTGCTTCAGGTCGTTGCAGGATAAATAGGTCAAAGGCAATCACTGCCTTTTTCTCATACAGCAAGGCTTTGGCACCGTTAGGGAGCAGGTACTCTAGGTTGGTACGCGTCCAATCCAAAATCGGCATAAAGTTGTAGCAAACGGTATACACCCCCTCAGCAGCTAGGTTTTTTAGTGTTTGCTTGTAGTTTTCGATCAGCTGAAGGTAGCCACCGGATCTAGTTTTGATTTGCTCATGAACCGGTACGGACTCAACAACCGACCAGGTAAGCCCTGCTGCTTCAATTTGTGCTTTCCGAGTTATGATTTCTTCCCTTGACCAAACCTCCCCATTGGGAATGTGGTGAAGCGCGGTGACCACTCCTGTGGCGCCCGATTGACGGATATCTTGAAGACTCACTGGATCCTTGGGACCGTACCAGCGCATGGTTTGTTCCATTCTATAGGTCATGAGAAAATGATTTTTTAGGTGAAATGAATCAAAAATTTAAACTCCAGAGTAGGCACTAAAGCCTCCATCTACTGCCACAGTGGTGCCCGTCACAAACTTGGAGGCATCACT
Organism: Bacteroidota bacterium; assembly: GCA_041175425.1. Taxonomy (GTDB): domain Bacteria; phylum Bacteroidota; class Bacteroidia; order Cytophagales; family Cyclobacteriaceae; genus Algoriphagus. Next base: position 4,984 of record JBEDEY010000202.1, read on the forward strand.
GCAAAGCCAATGCAAGGCGCCTAACAAATCATCCGGATTTCCAAATCGATTCATAGGGGTATGGCCAATGATCTGTGTGCCTCGTTGGGTCAGACTTCCGTCCTCCTGCGTGAGCAGCGTTCTGTTTTGTTCGGTCAAGAAAAAACCTGGAGCCAAAGCATTCACTCGGAAGCTTGGACCATGCTTTGAAGCAAGTTCGACCGCGAGCCACTTGGTGAGGTTGTCGATGGCAGCTTTGGCTGAGGCATAGCCCACCACGCGTGTCATGGGTCTGCTGGCTGCCATGGAACTGATATTGAGGATCGTACCTCCGCCATTTTTTAAAAGTAAGGGAAAAAAGGCCTTTACAGGAAATACGGTACCCAAATAATTGAGATCCATGACCTGACGCAACCCATCACTATCGAGGTCCAAAAAGGTTTGCTCGGGACGAATCACTGCACCTGGCATATTTCCTCCTGCTGCATTGATCAAAACAGCTATAGATCCATGTTGAGACTCGATGAGCGTTTTGACTTTTCCTAAGGACTCTTCATCCGTAACATCCGCATAATAGCCCCAGGCTTTGCCACCTTCAGCAATAATTTGATCGCGCAGGGCATTTACCTTCTCGGGTGTTCTGCCCAAAAGCAAGAGTTCAGCTCCTTGTTGTGCTAGGTAAAGGGCCATGCTTGTTCCAAGTACCCCTGTGGCTCCAGAAAATAGAATTTTAGTCCCTTTTAAGTCAAATAGATCTCTGGATATCATGGAGTAGTGCTAAAATTTTGTGGACTAAAATTGAAGTAAGCTTTGGCATTGTAGTAGCAGATGTCTTGGATGATTTTTCCGAGCCATTGCTCATCCCAAGGCAGTTCCCCTTGTTCCACTTCTTGTCCAATTAGTTGACACAAGATCCTGCGGAAATATTCGTGTCTTGGAAAGGATAGAAAACTTCTGGAGTCCGTGAGCATTCCGATAAAGCAACTCAATAAACCCATATTGGAGAGGGCATTGAGTTGTTTCTCCATTCCATCTTTCTGGTCGAGGTACCACCATCCAGAGCCATACTGCATTTTTCCTTTGATCGAACCGTCGTTGAAGTTGCCGATCATGGAGGCAAAGACCTCGTTGTCTTTTGGGTTGTTGTTATAGATTATAGTTTTGGGCAATTGGTCCGTTTTGTCCAATTCATTGAAGAAGCCGGCCAGGGATTTGGCCTGATCAAAATCTCCAATCGAATCAAATCCAGTATCTGCACCCAAGCGGTTGGCCATTCGCTCGTTGGTATTGCGGAGCGCACCGAGGTGAAATTGCTGTATCCAGCCCTTGGCATGATACTGTTTGGAAAGCAGGGTAAGTACCTGGAAGGTAAAATATTCTTGTTCCGCGGCAGAAGGAGGGTTACCGGCTAGTGTATTTTGGAAAATACGATCTGCAGCTAAGTGGCTATTCGTTGAAAAACTCAAGCGCTCGAGGCCATGGTCCGCTACCCTACATCCCATGGAATGAAAGAAGTCTATTCGCTTGTAGAGTGCCTCCATCAAGGTATCAAAGGAATTAATTTCCATTCCTGCGGCAGTCCCTAAGGTTACAAGGTAGCTGCTGTAGTTTTGGGGATGCCCGATCGCAAAGGCTTTGTCCGGGCGAAAGGTTGGGTACATACCCATGGACAAGCCTTCTTTTCGGTAGGCTAGGTGATGGCTTAGGTCGTCTGTGGGATCGTCTGTGGTGCCCACCACTTCCACCTTCATGCGTTCGAGTAGCCCACGCGTCCGAAAAGACTCCTCTTGGAGAATTTCAGCCGTAGTGGAATAAATTTGACACGAGTTGGTCGGTGAAAGGAGATCGGTAATCCCAAAATACCGCTTCAACTCCAGCGCACTCCAATGGAAAAGGGGATTTCTTAGAGTATAAGGTAGGGTATAGGCCCACTTCTCAAATTTTTCTGCTTCCGAAGCCTTTCCAGTGATGTACTTTTCGTCAATTCCTAGGGTTCGCATCGCTCGCCACTTGTAGTGATCTCCGGCTAGCCAAATGGAACTGATATTTTCAAACTTCCGATTGGTTGCTATTTCGGCAGGAGGGAGGTGGTTGTGGTAATCGATGATTGGAAGATCCTTCGCATACCCATGAAAGAGCCGCTGGGAAAATTTATTTTTCAATAAAAAATCATCCGAAAGGAATTGGGAATTTTGGATTAATTGGGTCATTATCGAGAATAATGAAATGCTACGAGATGAGATGAGCTGCTGTATTTTGATGGACTTTCAGAAATGGATGGGTAAGTACAGTTCAGCAAGAAAATTAGATCGCTGGTGGAGCCCAGCCTTTTTCGTACTCTCTACTCCACAAGGCCATTGCTTTAGGTGAATTGATGATGTGTCCATTGCTTGGATCACAGGTCAAGGATTCTCCTGTTCGGCTACTGATATTGGCCAAATGACAAAGTAGGGTAGATACGGCGCCCTCTTCAATGGTAGAGTTTTGCTTTTCTGTACCTCGCACGGCATTGAAGAAGTTGACAATGTGTAGTGTACTCATGTCACCTCCTCCGCCTAGCGCAGTACCCCCTTCGTTGTTGTTGGCCTGGTTGGATTTGATTTCTTTTCCAGAGCGGTCGTGAAGGCGGTAGCCACCGCGATCTACATACACGGTGCCTTCCGAACCGTAAATGATGGTTCCTCGGTCTGAACCATAAGTTTTGTAGTTGTTTCGACTTTTTCCATCCCACTGAATCACCTTTCCTTCACCAAAATCGAAGGTAGCGTCCATCGTGTCGTACATGGTCCATCCGTCTTCTGGGTAGTGCATTTTGCCGGCTACCACCGATACTGCTTTTGGAAATTCTACTTGAAGTGCCCAGCGGGCTATATCCAATTCATGGGTTGCATTGTTACCTGTTTCTGCAGTGCCGTAATCCCAGCCATACCAATGCCAATTGTAGTCCCATGTGTCGTGAAAATAGGGTTTCCGAGGCGCAGGGCCTTGGAAAAGATCCCAATCCAATCCAGCTGGAGGTGCTTGTTGAATCGGATTAATCACCGATCCTCGTGAGTTGCTGTAAAAAGCCTTGGCAAAGTATACTTTCCCAATCACTCCCTCGTGGATGGCTTTGATGATCTCCCTGCTTTCGGGTGCTGAGCGCTGCTGGTTGCCCATCTGAACTACCTTATTGTATTTCTTTTGAAGTGCCACGAGCACTTCGCCTTCTCGTGGATTGTGGGAGCAAGGCTTTTCTACATACACATGTTTGCCTCTTTCAAGTGCCAGCCAGGTTCCTGGTGCATGCCAGTGGTCAGGGGTGGCGTTGATCAATACATCCACTTCTTTGTCATCCAAAACCTTGAAGATATTTTGCTCTTGCTTGGGTTGGTAGTCGATCCATTTTTCAAATCCTTTGGCTGCCTTGGGCATCTGGGATTGCATCGCATCGCATAAGTACAGCAAATTTACATTGCTACTTTTCAATCCGATTGGTTCGTAAAATGCGCCAAGTCGTCTGCCCAAACCGGCAATTGCTACATTCAGGCGGTCGTTAGCACCCACAATGCGTGTGTATGATTTGGGGGAGAAGCTAAGCGAACCTAGGGCAGAAAATCCTAACGTAACAGCTGCGCTTTTTTTGATGAAGGTTCTTCGGTTTGACTTCGACATGGTTGGAAGGGTTTATGGTCTTATTGCAGGGTCTTGATTTTAATGTTTTTGTAGCTTACTTGATCTCCGTGATCTTGAAGGAGGATGCGACCCGTTGGGGCTTCGCCAAATTTACTCCAAACCACATATTTGCTGATTGCGACTAGATCGCGGTAGGCTTGGGAGCCTCGCTCATATTCCAATACTTTTACGCCATTGAGGTAATGTTCCACCTTATTGTTGGGATACACCACAACTCTGCCTTGGTTCCATTCTCCGGGTTTACGAACAAATCTTGCTTGCTTCTCTGCTTTGATGAGGTCGTACAAGGAGGCAAGGGTACGGTTGCCATCGCGGCCCATCTTGGCATCTGGATGGAGGGCATCGTCGAGAATTTGGTATTCCAAACCGATTGCGGAACCTGTATTGCCTTCTGCTAAGGTCACAAAATACTTCACCCCACTATTTGCCCCGTCTGTCAGCTTGAAGTCAAATGACAAATCAAAGGCACTGAACTGTTCGGTGGTGACGATATCTCCAAAAGTTCTGGCTTCGCTGCCATCGGACTTTTGGATCGTTAGGATTCCATCTTCAATGGTCCATCCTTCTTTTGGGAAGGCTTCTTTTCGAGCACTTTCCCAACCTGTAGAAGAAACTCCATCAAAGAGGAGTTTCCAGCCCTGGGATTTCTCCTCTGGAGTCAATACATTTTTTACGGTGCTGACTACAAAAACATCCTGCTTGAAGGGGAGTGGCTTTAAATTTTCTGTTTGTATGCGCACATTCCTGAAATACGTTTTTCGGCCTTCGTCTTCCTTGTTTTGGATGCTGTGTACCTGAAGTCCAATAAAGCCTCGTGCATCGAGTTCATCCACAAAGTAGGCTACTTCTTGTCCATTTACCCATGTTTTGATGGTATTGCCTATAGCTTCTATGCGGTAGCGATTCCATTCGCCTAGCTTAAATGCCGACTTGGCTGTTGGGTTTAGATCCAATGGATAGAACCAGCCGCGTCGTGCTTCGTCATAAATTCCTCCTGACCAAGCTCGAGGAGTGGGATCTGCTTCTACTTGGTATCCGTATACCAGTCCTTTGCCCCCTTGACCTGCCGGATCAAATTGACCACGGGTCATAATTCCACTATTGGAGGAGGTGTGGCTGATTTTGAGGTCTACTTCTAAGATATAATCGCCATAAAGCTCCTCGCTGATAAGAAAGGTGTTTCCTGTTCCAAAGACTGCAGATCCTTCGATTACTCCATCTTGAACGGCAAAGTTGGCGTTACCGGCTACGGCTTTCCAACCACTCAGGTCTTTGCCATTGAAAAGATTTTTCCAGTTTCCATCCTGGGCCTGTATGGAAAAAGTAACTAAGAATAGGAGAAAACTTGCTAAAAAACGGGATTGCATGAAATCTTGGGTTTAATGTTAGCATTGGAGCCCAACAGTTGTAAGCCCCAAATTGGAAATCAAGATACAAAAACTAGTCGATGTGTTGCTAGTCCGAAAGTGAGGAGTGCTGAGGATTTTTTTGAATTCACACAGAAAGCATCATCTGTTTACTACTTTTGTGCATGCTTGATTTCAATACCAAAGGAAAAGTTTTCATTACCTGCAAGGATCGTTCGGTGACTTACCTCGAGCAGGAAGTGCGTGAATTGGGTTTCATCCCCGTAGCAGTCACACGTACAGGCCTAGAGGTGTTAGCCTCCCTCGAAGAGTGCATGGACCTCAACCTTCACCTGCGCACTGCCTCTCACGTGCTATACGAAATCAAATCCTTCTACCTAAGAAATGCTGACGATATCTACCGACGCTTTAAGGCCATCCCTTGGGAGGATTATTTGGATGTAGATGGGTACTTTTCGGTTAACTCAGTAGCCGAAAACGAGTCCATCACCACGCCATTGATCGTGAATGTGAAGGTAAAGGATGCCATCGTCGATCGTTTTCGGGAGTTGAAGGGGAGGAGACCCGACTCAGGATCTGACTTCTCTGGATTGGTAATTCAAGTGTATTGGAAAGAAACGCAAGCCATTGTCTACTTGAATACTTCAGGTGAAACCTTGGCCAAGCATGGCTACCGCAAAATCCCAGGAAAGGCACCCATGATGGAAGCCTTGGCAGCTGCAACGATTTTTGCTACAGAGTGGAATACGCGCGTTCCCTTTATCAATCCCATGTGTGGATCTGGTACCTTGGCGATTGAAGCGGCACTCATTGCCTCCAAACGCTATCCCGGCTTGTACCGAGAGGACTATGCTTTTCAGCATATTTTAGGCTATACCCCTGACTCTTTCCTTGCCAAAAAGAAAAAGTTAGAAAATAAAATCATCCCTGATCCAGGAGTCCGCATCATTGCTTCTGATATTTCCTTGCAGGCCATTTCTTTTGCTCAAGAAAATGCAGCCTTTGCAGGTGTAGACCATATCATTACTTTTCAAACTGGAGATTTTGCAGAAACGGAAATTCCTGAGAAACCGCGAGGAGTGATTATGTTCAACCCCGAATACGGAGAGCGTCTTGGGGAGTTGGGAGAGCTAGAGGAAACCTACAAGCGGATGGGTGACTTTATGAAGCAAAAATGTGCGGGCTACCGAGGCTATATCTTTACAGGCAACATGGATTTGGCCAAAAAAGTAGGCCTAAAAGCAAGTAGACGCATTGAGTTTTGGAATGGAACGATCGATTGTCGCCTGCTGAAATATGACATGTATGCAGGGAAGGGAAGCGAATAGGCGATTGAAGGAATAGGTTTTCAACCCTGTTTATTTTTTACCAATCCTCCTTTTTTCTTTTCTATTCTAAAAGATATAAGCTTAATTGACGCGAATTAAGAGTGTCCACTTGATAAATCAGGCGGATTTCTGATGCATTAGCC
>JBEDEY010000203.1:0-3423 GCA_041175425.1 Bacteroidota bacterium
AAATCCTTCACTTCCTCGTAGCGGTAGTAGTAGAAATCATTGTTGTACTCGATCCGCTCCAACTCAATACCAATTTTTTTCATTCCCTCAATCCAGGCGACCCCAGCAAAAATCTGGTTACTGGCTGGCCCATTTCCCAATCCAAGCATCTGCCCTCGGTGCGTGTAGCCGTGGCGCACATGGTCATGGATATACCAAGTTTTGAGTTGTCGGATATCCTCTCGAATGGTCTGCCCCGAAAAAGTCATCTCGGAGCTCAGCTCCAAAAAGCGATTCTCTTTCTTCAGGTCCATCAAATGCGAAAAACCAAAGGTAAAGGCTCTTCCTGATTCGGGGGTAGTAATAAAATCAATAAAGGGACGGTCGTTGTCTCGAGTCCCAAATTCTCCGTAAAACTCAAAGCGGCCGGCAGGATCCATCCATCGGAAAAAGCCCGCGCTAAACTGCTGCCGTTTGGATTGGATGGTATCTTGCACTTGTTGGTTTTTCTTCCGTCCATTAAATACGGGCAGCACATCCTCTAAATCGGATACTTCGGAGCGGTACACATTGTTGGTGGATCCATAACCAAAAAATAAGCCGGGCACCCACTTGGGTTGGTAGGTGAATATCACCCCTGAAAGCTGCCGTGCTCCATCTTCTTTTTTTGGATAATAGACATCGATTTGTTGAAATCTGTAATCCACATGTGGGGGAGGAAAATTGGACGCTTCCAGCCTTCCAGTCATGACCTGCCCTTCAAATGAACCAATAGCCGACTTGATCGGTCGACGGGTATTCATGGTGTAGTGCAAAAACCCAGGGGCAGAATTCCCCATCAGCAAGGAATTTCGCCTTCCCGGTCCCCACCAGAGATTCTCGGTGGATATCCCCAAGGATACGGCATCCAAATTCAGCCGGAAGCTGGATTGTCCTGGAACCAATTTTTGGTAGGAACCCTCTCCGAAGCGCTCGGGTAGGTCAATTCGGTTGAGGTATTCGTAATAGAAAAGGATCGTAGATTGCTGTTCAATTGGAAAACCGATAAACGCTTTGTTTTGGGCCTTTATCAGTTCAGGCTGCACCTGCAAGCTGAATTTCCACCATTCCACAAAAGCCCCTAAGCTAAATACCTGTTGAAGCCCCCGATTGGGAATCATGGCTCCATCATTGGTTGCAAAGGGATAGTTGGAGGTATATTGACTTTTATACAGGGCGGGAAGGAGTAAAAATTTGCCTCGCTTTCCAATGCGATAATGGTAATTGGAAGAGTCGAGATCCACCAAGCCTCCATCCAAGTCAAAGCCATGTGCCAAGCCAAAGGCTGCAGTAGGAATCAAGGGTCGAATCATAAACGAGGAAGCCGAATCAACCTTACCGGTTAGCTGAAGCCTCCGTAGGTAATCCTCCAAAGAAGGGGCCCCAACAGCAATGCTTTGCCCATAGCTAGCCTGGGAAACAGCCTGCAACCCTAAAAATCCAAGTACCGCAAGGAGTTGACGTAGGCGCATCAGGAGTTCGTTTGAATAGCTAAAATGGAAATTTTTGCAATCGACCAAGACTCATCACAAAGCGGCCATAAACTGTTGGTTTGCTTCAACTCATCGCGCATGTAAAAACGTATCGAATCGGTCTTTGTATGCTCAATCAATTTTTCAACTCGGTATCGAGACGTGTAATTTGCTGATTGCGCAAATTGACACAAGCCTGGCAAGTTGGTTTCAAGCGCTCCAGCCTTCGGGTAATTTTGTCTAAAAAATTCATTGGGAAAAGACTGGTATAAGCAATAAAGAGATTCACAAGGACTATTTGAAAAGGTGGTGCGAACAACATCTACACTATCTATCCCCATAAACCAGTAATCCGGACCAGAAATCCCATCATTCCAATTGCCATCCCAGCTGTCGTGAATTAAGATTTCTGCAGACAACTTTAAATAATTGTGCGCAGGCAAGTCGTACAGTGTGACAGCTACTTCTTCATTGTTGTACCACCCTGCAATGGTATCGTTTCTCCAGATAAATAGACGCCCATTTTCGAAGTTGGCGAGGTCCAGCTTTGAGAAATTATTGTTGTAGACTTGCACTTGATTTTCAACAGATTCCACACAGGAAGCCATTCCCAAAAGAAGAAAAAAAGCAAAAAGGCGAAGACTAAGCAGCAACTTTCCCATGGAAAAAGGGGGGATTAAAAATAGTAGTTCAACAAAGAAACAAAAAACAAGGCACTTCTTCCAATTTAAGCGAGACAATGTCCTCCATCTAACGGTGAAAAGGGGGTGAGTTTGACATCTCTAGAAAAATAAATACGCTAGCTCCTGGGAACAAAACCCGCTCGCTTTTACCATCAAAAATTAGGGGATAATCCCTTACTTTTACTCCTTCATTCGTTTTTGCTATGCCTCTTTTTACACTCGTCGCCGGAGCTCGGCCCAACTTTATGAAAATCGCACCCTTGGTGCATGCAATCCAAAAAAAGCAGGCTGAAGGGGTTGATGTGGATTTCCGGCTAGTGCATACCGGGCAGCATTACGATAAAAACATGTCGGGCGATTTTTTTGAACAACTCCATATCCCCACACCCCATGCCAACTTGGGTGGTGGTGGAGGAACTCAAGCGGAGCAAACCGCCGCAATTTTGGTAGCTTTCGAACAGGAATTGATGGCCCATCGCCCAGACCTGGTACTAGTTGTTGGGGATGTGACGAGCACCTTGGCCTGCTCTATTTCTGCCAAAAAATTACAAATCGACGTGGCACACGTGGAAGCTGGAATCCGCTCTGGAGACCTAAGCATGCCCGAAGAAATCAACCGGATGGTGACCGATTCGATCACGGATCACTTTTTTACCACCTCAGAAATCGCAAATACCAACCTGCGCACCGCAGGGGTGCCGGAGGAGAAGATTCACTTCGTCGGCAACACGATGATCGATACCCTACTCGCGCAAATGCCCCAGTTCAGAAAGCCAGCGGGTATGCCTTTCGATCAGCTGCAAGCGGGCGAATACTTTGTGATGACCCTACATCGCCCAGCGAATGTAGACCAAGAAGACTCCTTACGGGAACTGATGCATGCCATCCTGGAAGGAACAGCAGGATTACCCATCGTCTTCCCTGTGCATCCCCGAACTGCCAAAAACCTCGAGCGACTGGGAATTGCTGCTCCTAACCTCCACTTGATCGGTCCCTTGGGCTACTTGGAATTTAACCACCTCGTGCAGCACGCCAAGGGGATCATCACCGACTCGGGTGGAGTGACGGAAGAAGCGGCTGTGATGAATGTGCCTTGTCTGACGCTACGCGATAGCACTGAACGCGCGGAGACCATCCATTTGGGAACCAACGAGCTGGTTGGCACCGACCCCAAAAATCTGAAACCCTACTTGGATAAAATATTACGCGGTGAATGGAAACAGTACCAAGGCATCCCGCTCTGGGACGGC
>JBEDEY010000204.1:0-2765 GCA_041175425.1 Bacteroidota bacterium
GAATCACTGATTTTGATCTAATTTAATTTTTAAAAAACGCTCGAAGTATTTCAATTTTAAAAATTGATTTTTAGCTAATTATTAGTTTTCAATTCAAGTGAATTCTAATCTAAATCAATCAATGGGATAGGGGATAAACACAAAGCTGGTAAAGGGTCCATCGATCACAAACAAGCAGCAAAATTCATCGGCATCTTTGTAGGCTTGAGTAAATTCTTCCAAGGCTTCTTCGGCGACTAGGCCACGTTGCACAAACTCATCCACATAGGTGATGAAGTAGTTCCAGTCCAAGTCTTTTTCTGCTTTGCCGATAAAGATTTTGCCAATGGGCTGCATCTCTTTGCTGATGGGGAAAATAGGAAAGTCAGAAAACCCCTTGGATCGAACCTGGTAGGAAGCTTCCTTGAGTACATCACAAACTTTGATAAAGTCGCTTGTGATGGTACCTAAATATTTGCCACTCAATTCGGGGTCGTTAAAATCAGATATCATGGTTTTAAAGTTAATCGTACCACATTTTCCACATGGTAGGTTTGAGGAAACATGTCCACAGGCTGCACGAGTTCTACTTGATAACGCTCTCCCAGGAGGGCAAGGTCTCTTGCCTGAGTGGCCGGGTTGCAGGAAACGTAGACAATCACTGGCGCAGCGATGCGTAGGAGCATTTCGATGACTTTTTCGTCCATACCTGCACGAGGCGGATCGGTGATGATCAGATCCGGCTTGGCATGGTTGGCCATAAATTCATCGTTCAGGATATCCTTCATGTCACCCGCATAGAAGAGGGTATTGTTGATCCCATTGAGTTGAGAGTTCAGTTTTGCGTCTTCAATGGCCGCTTCCACATATTCCACCCCAATCACTTGCTTGGCTTGTTTCGCCACAAAGTTGGCAATAGTACCAGTACCTGTGTACAAGTCATAAACTACTTCGTTCCCTTTCAATTGAGCTTGATCTCGGACTACCTTGTACAGTTCGTAGGCCTGCTCGGAATTAGTCTGGTAGAAGGATTTCGGTCCTATTCTAAACCGTAGGCCTTCCATTTGCTCCTCGATGTAGGGGAGCCCTGCAAAGGTCACCAGCTCCAAATCATGGAAGGTTTCGTTTCCCTTGGTGTTGATTACATAAAGTAGGGAGGTGATTTCGGGGAAAGTTGTTTTCAAATAGGTCATTACCTTAGAAATTGACTCCAGGTCATTTTCTCCAAATTGGACAATTACCATCGTTTGGCCCGTACTTGTGGTACGAATAATGAGGTTACGGAGAACTCCTACCTGATTGCGGATGGCATAGAAGGAGATGCCATTTGCGCGAGCAAAAGCTCGAAGCCCATTCCGCACGGCATTAGAAATACCCCCTTGCAAGTAGCAATGCTCGATGTCGATGATTTTATCAAACATCTTGGGGATATGAAAGCCCAAGGCATTTCGCTCAAACTCTTGGTCTGAATTGATTTCCTCACGAGTGAGCCAGCGAGAGTTGGAAAAGGTAAAATCTAGTTTGTTGCGGTAGTACTGGGTATTGGCAGAGGCCAGGAGTGGAGCAACTTCCGGTATGGGGATTTTGGCGATCCGTTCAAACTGGTCTACCACTTGTTGCCGCTTGTACTGCTGCTGAAGTTCGTAGGTGATGTGTTGCCATTTGCAGCCCCCGCAGGTGCCAAAATGAGCACAAAACGGTTCGATTCGGTCTTCGGAGTACGCGTGAAACTTCACGACTTCCCCCTCCATAAACGAGCTCTTGCCTTTGGTAATTCGAACATCGACCACATCGCCGGGGGCAACTTGACTGACAAATACTACTTTGCCTTCGTGGTAACCCAAGCATTTGCCTTCTGTGGCGATTCGTTCGATTTTTAGGTCGGTAATGACCTTGTGTTTCATTTTTCTCGACATGGCCGTAAAATTAGAAAAAAAGGGGCAGGTTTGGGCCACCTTCTCCAATGAAGGAAACCTAGAACTCAGAATTGGCACTCTTACTCCTTTCTTTCTGGCATTTTTCTATCTTTAGGACCAAATGTCGGGTATGAACTATACGAATAAAGTAGTTGTCATTACAGGTGCCACCTCTGGAATAGGGGAAGCCTGTGCGGCTGTATTTGGAGGCGCTGGGGCGAAATTGGTGATCACAGGAAGGAATGCACAGAAGTTGGAGGCCACTGCTGCCAAACTTCAGGCCATGAATCTTACTGTACTCCCCATATTGGCAGATGCAGGTTCTGAAGCGGACAACCGCCGCATGGCCGAAGAAGCCCTAGCTCATTTTGGGCGAATTGACATTTTGATCAACAATGCGGGCATCTCCATGCGGGCCCTTTTTCAGGATTTGGATCTGGAGGTTTTTCGAAAGGTCATGGATACCAATTTCTGGGGTACGGTCTATGCGACGAAGTATTGCCTCCCCGCGATTTTAGCGGCAAAGGGTTCCATCATTGGAATTTCCTCCATCAACGGCTATCGTGGTACGCCAGCCCGAACGGCTTACACGGCAAGTAAGTATGCGATGAATGGATTTTTTGAGTCCTTACGAACCGAAGTCATGAAAAAGGGGGTACACGTATTGGTGGTGGCTCCTGGCTTTACGTCATCCAACATCCGAAACACCGCCCTGACTGCAGATGGAAGTTCGCAAGGGGAATCCCCCCGCGACGAATCAAAGATGATGAGCTCCGAAGAAGTAGCTACCCATATTCTTCACGCGACTTCAAAAAGAAAGCGAGACTTGGTGCTGACAACTCAAGGAAAGCTCGCTGTATTTCTCAACAA
>JBEDEY010000205.1:0-7213 GCA_041175425.1 Bacteroidota bacterium
GCTGCTGGTATTCAAGTGTATGCTTGGAAGGGACAAACTGCCGAGGAATTTGACTGGTGCATCGAGCAAACGCTATTTTTCGGCGAAGGCCAACAGCCGCTCAACATGATCCTAGACGATGGTGGTGATTTGACCAACATGGTCCTTGACCAATACCCTGACTTAGTGGCAGGTATCCGTGGCCTTTCTGAGGAAACCACCACGGGTGTACACCGCCTGTACGAGCGCATGAAGAATGGCACCTTGCCTATGCCTGCGATCAATGTGAACGATTCCGTAACCAAATCTAAGTTTGACAACAAGTACGGTTGCAAGGAATCTCTAGTAGATGCAATCCGGCGTGCCACTGACGTGATGATGGCTGGTAAAGTAGCTGTAGTAGCGGGATACGGTGACGTTGGAAAAGGATCTGCTGCCTCCCTTCGTGGTGCAGGTGCACGCGTGATTGTGACCGAAATCGACCCAATCTGTGCGCTACAGGCAGCCATGGATGGCTTTGCCGTGAAGAAGATGGCAGATGCGATCAAAGAAGCAGACATTGTAGTGACTGCAACGGGTAACAAAGACATCATCACCGGCGAATACTTCAAGGGTATGAAGGACAAGGCGATTGTGTGTAACATTGGCCACTTTGACAACGAAATCGACATGGCTTGGTTGAATGCCAACTATGGCCACACCAAGAATGTGATCAAGCCTCAGGTGGACTTGTACGAGATCGATGGCAAGGAAATCATCGTATTGGCTGAAGGCCGATTGGTGAACTTGGGTTGCGCTACGGGCCACCCATCTTTCGTAATGTCCAACTCCTTTACCAACCAGACCTTGGCTCAGCTAGAGTTGTGGGCAAATTACAAGAGCTATACTCCTGGAGTTTACGTACTTCCAAAGCACTTGGACGAGAAGGTAGCCTTCTTGCACCTGGCCAAGTTGGGCGTACAACTAGACACCCTTTCTGAAGACCAGGCGCAGTACATCGGCGTGGAGGTGAAGGGTCCGTTTAAGCCGGAGTATTATCGCTATTGATTTTTCCGTTGATTGATATCAATTAACCAAAACTCATCCCTTTCGAAAAGGAGCTCCAAAAGAGCTCCTTTTTCTTTTCAAATCTTCCTAAGGGATGGTATATTGAAAAAAATTAAGCTAAAAACTATGAACTATACCGAAGGAATGCTCCGAGAAGGATCGTTGAAAGGAAAAAATATCTTGATTACTGGTGGAGGTACGGGCCTAGGCCGTGCCATGGGGGAGTATTTTTTGGAGTTGGGGGCCAACCTAGTCATCACCTCTCGTAAGTTGGAGGTGCTTGAAGAAACGGCCAAGGAAATGATGGCCAAGTCTGGTGGTAAGGTGATCCCTGTAGTTTGTGATGTAAGAGATATTGAACAAGTGGAAGCCATGTGGGCCAAGTGCATCGCTGAATTTGGGCAGATCCACGGGGTCTTGAATAATGCGGCGGGTAATTTCATCAGCCCAACCGAGCGCCTTTCTGCCAATGCCTTCAATACGGTATTGGATATTGTATTGAAAGGAACCTCTCAGGTGACCCTGACGGCAGGGAAGCACTGGATTGCAGAAAAGCAGCCAGGCGTATTTTTGAACATTGTCACTACTTATGCCTGGACTGGTTCGGGCTACGTGGTGCCTTCAGCTGCTGCCAAGGCAGGGGTGTTGGCACTTACCCGTTCGCTAGCTGTAGAGTGGGCCAAGTACGGGATCCGTTCCAATGCGATTGCACCAGGACCATTTCCTACCGAAGGGGCTTGGAGCCGATTACTTCCAGGGGATTTGGTGAAAAAATTTGACCCTGCAAAGAAGGTACCTGTTGGACGCGTAGGTGTACACCAGGAATTGGCCAACTTGGCTGCTTACCTAATTTCTGATTTTTCGGCCTATGTCAATGGGGACGTGATCACCATCGATGGGGGAGAATGGTTGAAAGGGGCAGGAGAGTTCAATAATTTGGAGATGATACCTCAAGAAATGTGGGATATGATGGAGGCATCTCGCGGAAAAAAGCCCTAAGCCCCAAATTACTTTGGGGCTATGTCAAAGCCAAATGGAAAATCAGAGGAGCCTAGGTACCACAGTTGCCTTAGAAACAGTGCCACGCGCTATTTTCTGAAATCAAATAACTAATAGCCAAGAAAAACCATGCAGACCCCATCCTTGAACCTAAATCGTCAGGAATTTGGTGACCCGAAAAATACGGGCCAGGTACTTACCTTATCGGAAGCACATGCCCTCTTGAATGACTGGGTACTAAACGACCGCTTGAAAGTTCACATGAAGCAAGTGGGACATCTGATGAAAGCCTACGCACTTTCGATAGGCTTAGACTCGACTGTCGCCCACAAGTGGCACTTGGCAGGACTGCTTCACGATGCGGATTGGGATCAATGGCCAGACCAGCATTGCAGAAAAATCATCGAAGAACTCGAAGCGCGTGCCATCGATCCAGAGATCATTCGAGCCATTGCCTGCCATGGTCCTCGCTACTTTGGGGTTGAGCCCCGGACCCCGATGGACAAGATGCTCTATGCCTTTGACGAACTCAGTGGACTGGTACATGCCTACTCGCTGATGCGCCCAGAAGGCTATTTGGGAATGGAAGTGAAGGGTGTCAAAAAGCGCCTAAAAGACAAAACCTTTGCTGCACAAGTGAGCCGTGAGGATATCGATGATGCTGCCCAGCGGGCCGAGATTCCTGTGGATGAGCTGATTGCATTCGTAGTTGCCCATCAAGGTTCTACCGACCTAGCTTAAAAAGAAAAAGGGCCGCTGCTGCGGCCCTTTTTTATTCTTCATCCAAATCCTGAGTTACAGGTCTAAAGTTTCCAGGAGGTAAGTCAGGGCTTACTTCTGCTTTTTCAAAAGGAAACACTTCCATTATGGAACTTTCTGTAATGTCAGGTACCCGGAAACTCACGAGCATGTTGCTCAAACTTTCTTGAATGCGGTCGTAGGCTTGCTTGACATCTTCAGCGGTTACGATCATGTATTGGGTGACCTTTTTTTCTTTTCCACTATCGGCATCTGCAATCAAGTAGGACACCTTGCACTTGTGCCAGATGTCAGCATCCTCGTAAAAAAAGACGTCTACAATGTTACTCTTACTGATTCCAGTCACTTGAAAGTCACCACGAATCTGTGATCCGAGCTTATCGTACAGGATGGCTTCTGCTTCCGTAAAGGACACTGCATCCACCAGATATTGTTCGGAAATACTTTTCAAAAGACCCTCTTCAGTTTCTTTCGCATATTTTACTTTACACAAAAACCAGATTCTCATTTGTTACGTAGTTAAGGCTTCGAATCTACCGCATCTCTTCCAAAGCGCTAAAGAAAGTCAAGAAAATATTTTTAGCTAACGAGGTAAATTAAATAGGCTATTGAAATTCACCTCTTTGTTTTTGTTCCACAGGTAATCCAATTCGCTGGATTGGGTGGTGCGATGAAAAAGCAGGTATTCCAATCCCAATCAAGGCTGTATGCGATGAAGCCTTGTTGGATGCGGCTGTTTTAGTAGCTTTAGGGAAGGCTAGACAGCTCTTTTATTTTTATATTGTATTCCATGTGGCAAACCTTTACGCGTAGTTTTCCGATCCAACTTTTTCTCCTTCACCTCCAGAAGAACTTATCCTTGCTGTTGGTTTGGGTCCTTTTGTTGGGATTTGTAACTCAGCAATTTGGGGTGGTGCTGGGTATTCCCTATTTATTTTTAGATCCGGAATACCTGCATGAAGTCTCATGGCTGAGTTTTTTTTGGATGGGCTTGGGTTTGGCCGT
Source organism: Bacteroidota bacterium (assembly GCA_041175425.1). Classification (GTDB taxonomy): domain Bacteria; phylum Bacteroidota; class Bacteroidia; order Cytophagales; family Cyclobacteriaceae; genus Algoriphagus. Next base: position 3,790 of record JBEDEY010000205.1, read on the forward strand.
GTTTACCATGGCCTTCCACATGACCACCTACATTATGGATGGATGGCGCTTTTCTTTTCTTGCTGTGGTGCATCGCCCATTCATTCACTTTTGCTTTAATAATTCCATCGTTCCCTTACTTTTTTACTTGATTTACACCATTCAATTCGTTTCCCTACAATTTGAAAATGAACAGTCCAACTGGGAGGTACTTCGTCTGTATCTTGGATTTTCCTTGGGAAGCATCTTGGCTTACGCCCTACTTTTTGGCTATTTGAGTTTGACCAATAAGGGCTTTTTTATGCTGTTTTCTGAATCAATCGACAAGCGTCTTCGTCGAGTGAGTCGAAGTCATCGCTTGAAGAAAGGTGAGGCGGATCCTTTTAATTTGCAGGGCCCCGCGGTCTGGGGGTACCTCAACCTTAAGCTGAAATGGGAAGCGGTAAGGCCAGATATCTCTCGGTTTGAAACTGCCAAACTGCTTCGCGTATTCCATCAAAATCACTGGAATCTATTTTTAATCCAAGTGTTTTTGGTATCCGTGATCCTAGTGTTGGGACTGTTTAATGAAAAGGAACTTCTGCAGTTTCCAGCGGCAATGAGTGCTTTGCTGCTGCTTGCCATCCTATTAATGGCCATTGGGGCCTTGACCTTTTGGCTAAGGACTTGGGCTGCGGTGGCGGTTCTAGTGCTGGTTCTGGGAGCAAATTATTTCTCTACTTTTTCCTGGTTAAACAAGCCCCACCAGGCCTATGGAATGGATTACCTGCAATCTCCTGCACCTTATAACCTCGATCGGCTGGATGTGTTGACGCATCCCGATACGCTACAGAAGGATAAGCAACAGGTCGAACAAATCTTAAATCGATGGCGGTCCAAATTTCCAGAATCGGTCAAGCCCAAGTTGGTGCTCGTGGCAGCGAGTGGAGGAGGGCAGCGTGCCGCACTTTGGACCTTAAAAGTGCTGCAAGAGCTTCATGCTAGTTCTTCCGGTGAGCTCACCAAGCATTCTTTTTTGTATACGGGTGCTTCTGGGGGTGTATTAGGAGAGGCATTTTTTCGTGAACTTTACCTCATGTCTCTTTCGGATCCCAAACTGAATCCTGGCGCTCCAATCTTCCTAGATCAATTGGCAGCTGACAATCTCAATCCCATTTTGTTTAGTCTTTTGGTGAATGACCTGCTTTTCCAAAATCAAAAATTGGAGTACAATGGAAGAGTTTATTCCAAGGACCGGGGATTTGCTTTCGAGGAGCAGCTCAATAAAAATACCAAGGGCATTCTAGATAAGTCCTTGGAGGACTACAAAGAGCCAGAGTCTTTGGGAAAGATTCCGCTCCTGCCTTTGACTACCTTGATTGTCAATGATGGTAGAAAATTGGTTATTTCTCCCCATTCCTTTTCCTTTTTTGGTAGTGCAGGTCTTGGAGCACACTTGTCCCAAGAGAAAAAGCAGTCCATTGATTTTATGCGATTCTTTGCACAGCATGATCCAGGGAATTTACGCTTTCTCACAGCGCTGCGAATGAGTGCGACCTTTCCATTTATTACTCCCAACGTAGAGCTGCCATCCAATCCAGTAATGAAAACAATGGACACTGGATTGTCCGATAATTTTGGCATTCAAGATGCACTCCGATTTCTCTATGTTTTCAAAGATTGGATTGGCACCAACACTTCAGGGGTGGTGCTCGTCACCATTCGTGATTCTGAAAAATCCCCTGAAATTTCCACTTCAGCCACCACTCAAATCCTTGAAAAAATCAGTAGTCCCCTTAAAAATATATACAGCAATTGGGACATGATCCAAACCATCCACAACGAAGTGCTATTCAATTACATGACGGAGTCCATGCCCTTTGGCGTGGAAAAAATCGAATTTGAATATGCTCCCGGCAAGCTCTCTGCTGCTCAGACTTCAGAAATTGCAGGAAGCATGCAGCGTGCTTCTCTCAACTGGAGGTTGACAGCAAAGGAAAAAAGGTCTATACTTGCCACCATCCAAACGCAATCCAATCAAGCAGCATTGGCGCGGGCAAGGGAGATCTTTGAGAAATGAGAAGCCTCTGAACGCTATCGAATCAGTACCCGATTCCGATTTTTTTATAAATAAAATGCATCAGCCAAGCTGGGCCAATCATCAAAAACTGCACATCTTTTAAAAAGGAGGGTTTTTTGCCTTCGATCTTGTGGCCATAGAACTGAACGATCCAGGCCAGTATAAATACGCCTAGGCTGATGTATGCCAACATACCTTGGAAAGTAATGGCAAGGTAATTGGCCAAAGCCAAACAAAGGGCAGAAAAAAGCAGCATCCCTAAGGTAAGTGCAGGGGATAAAGAAATGTAGTAAATCAGTACCAAGAAAAGGGTAAGGGTAGCCCAGTTTGCAAAATCGCCTAAAAAAGGAAGTTGTGCTGCTAAAAAACCGCTTGGAATACTGAAAACCAATCCGACCACACTGAAGAAAATGGCAGGAACACAAAACCAGTGGATCAATTTGTTGGTGGCATTTTGATGGCTTTCACCGTATTCTTGGAGCAAGGATTCTATTTTTCTCATGGGATTTTGGGTTAAAATTCGGTTCTTGGTGTCACAAGTTAATCAACCAAGTTTAAAAAATAAATCCGCTCTGTCTATGTTGAGTTTTTGGGAACAAAAAAATTTTTTGAACTACGATTTAATCGTGGTTGGAGCAGGTTTTACAGGGCTTTCCGCAGCAATTAATTTCAAAAAGAAGCATAAAAAGGCAAAGGTTCTGGTTATTGATCGAGGGGTATTTCCTTCTGGGGCGAGCACCAAAAATGCTGGGTTTGCCTGTTTCGGCAGTTTGACTGAGATTCTGGATGATTTTTGGACCATGACCCCAGACGAGGTGCTGCAACTGGTTGAAAAAAGATACACCGGGTTAACCCAGATTCGGAAACAATTTGGAGATCAAGCCTTGCGGTACCAACACCGAAATGGCTACGAAATCCTGGGCGAAGAGCAGTTGGAGGCCTTGGATCAACTACCCGACATCAATCACCTTCTCAAAAAAATATTCAAGAAAGAGGTGTTTTCTGTGGTCAAAGACCCTTCTAAGTTTGGGTTTTCTGAAACGGTAAAGGCGGTTGTCAAAAATCGTTTCGAGGGCGAATTGGACCCTGGGGCTTACTTGAACGCACTTTGGGAGAAGGCATCTGGCCTAGGTGTCCGCATCTTATCGGGGGTCTCTGTCGTGGAAGTCAATCATGAAGAGGGTAGGGTTCTTGCAGAAAAGAAGGATAAAAAAGAGATTTTTGAATTTGTGGGAGAGCGGGTTGCCATCTGTACGAATGCTTTCACTCAGAAACTTTGGCCAGTATCTCCTTTGGAGCCAGGCAGAGGATTGATTTTGTTGAGTAAGCCCATTGCAGGGGGGATTCCTTGGAAGGGAGGCTTTCACCTAGATCGTGGCTATGTGT
>JBEDEY010000206.1:0-15479 GCA_041175425.1 Bacteroidota bacterium
TCCCAAAAGTACCTGGTCGGATTCGGAAGCTTATGACAAACAAGCGAAACTTCTTACAGCTGCCTTTCAAAAAAACTTTGAATCATTTGTAATGGAGCCCAATAACAAAGTGAATTCCGGCGGGCCAATTAGCTAGGCCTGAAAAAACTATTGTTACTCTTTTTGATCCAAATGAATCAAAAAGCCAAGACAAGCTCTATTTTTGCATGACGAAAGAGAATTAACCACCAATCATCATACCCAGTCATGAAAACAGCTGAAATAATTACTGAAAAAGGAACCATGCTTGTCGAGTTTTATGAAGCAGACGCTCCAATCACGGTTCAAAACTTTGTAGACCTATCCACTAAAGGTTTTTACGATGGACTTACTTTTCACCGCGTAATCCCAAACTTTGTGGTTCAAGGTGGATGCCCAACAGGAACTGGTACAGGAGGTCCTGGTTACAAAATTCAATGTGAATTGACTGGTGGAAACCAGTTCCATGATCGCGGTGTACTTTCCATGGCACATGCAGGAAGAAATACAGGCGGATCACAATTTTTCATCTGCCACAGCAGAGCAAATACTGCGCATTTAGATCGGAACCACACCTGCTTCGGCAAGGTGGTGGAAGGATTGGAAGTGATTGATGCGATCCGTGCAGGCGATAAAATTGAAAAAATTCTAATTCACGAATCTTAAATCAAATTGGTTCCGGTGCACTTTGCAGTTTTTTAAAGTGCACCGGAATTTTTTACCGCTTTAATTTTTCAAGCTCTCCTAAAATTCCCTTCACTTCAGCATGTATTTTTGGGGCTGTTTCTGGTCCGAGAGAGTTAATTTCACCGTAAGGACGCTCCTTATAGTCGTACGTAAATGGAGGCTTTACATCCCACTGACTTTTGGGCACGATGTAGCCGATCATGTCATTGGACATCCCTGAAAAAAATCGATACTGGCCAGGAATCTTTTCCTTTAGAGCTGGAACCTCTACTGGAGCAAGTTGAAAATCTGCCCCTGCAGGTGATTCTATTCCTCCATGCAATATTTCTGGATAAAGTTCTCCAGGTACATGAACGAAGGTCGCAGGCCCTAATTTCCAGGTAGAAACCTCCGATCGAATCTGTTTCCATCCCACAAACCCCCGATCAAAAATGCCAACAAAAGCTGCCAGCTGAAAGAGCGAATTGTCCATCTGAAGGGAAATGCTCTTAGCTCTAATTCCTAGGTCCAAAGAAGAGTGAACCATCAAGCTGCTGTCTTTCAAAGTTTCTAAGGTTATTTTGGCCAAAGCCTTCCCTTGAGCAAGAAGTTTGTCTGGAGCTTGTCTCTGGTAAGAAATGCCTGTGTAGGGATCTACAACTGCTAGATCAGGAGCCGTAGTCATCAATCCACCCACGGCACCATTCAAAAAGATCGCTACACCTCCTATGCCGGGCTCGGCCAAGGTATCTGCTACGGGAATGCCCGCTTCCACAAAATTCCTCCAAGGATCCGCAAAATCGGAACTGATTTGAATGTTTTCCAACCACAGGGTTTCGGGATGATTCCCCCAGTTCATAATTGTTCCTAGCGTGGCGCCAGATTGTGCATCGAGCACCTGCATCAGCTGCAAGCCTGCATCAGAAATAAAGGGAGGGCGGGTATCCCCTACCAAGTCACTGAGTCGATCTGGCTCTTGGGCAAACTTAAAATGTGCTAGCTTTCTAGAAGTAAAAGCCTCACTCACAGCTGTAGCGATTCCGGCTTGTACTTGCTTCATGTAGTCGTTATTTACCCCACGCACAAATTCTGAAGGTCCCCACATCCCCATCAAATCAGGAGCTGAATGCACATGCGTACTGGAAATGACCACATAGTCCAATTCAGGGTGCTTTTCTTGAATTAATTTCCGCGTAGTAATCACTTCGTCATTGCCAAAACCAATCATGTCAATGACGCAAAGGGCCAAGGAAACATCCCCAGATTCGATGACCATGGCCCTAGCCCATAGTTTATCCAATACACTTTGCGCAGGTCTTGAATTGTGAAAGCCTGCCAACCAAACCGCGTCAAACTCTCCGTTCCCGTTGGCATCTACAAAGCGATCCCCTTTTTCAGGATCATACTTTGAATCCCCATCCACATCTTCCCAGGTTTCAAAACCGGTTGGTGTCAGATCAACTTTCGCAAATCCAGCACGTACCGAAGCTGCTGGAGCATACAGGGATAAATCTGTTTGATAGCCCGCATGACGATCGCGGAATTGATAGGCCGAATAGCCAATTACAACTACAAACAAAACAAGTAGCACGATTGAAAAAAATAATAGACCTTTTCGCATAGACTGTAGTTAAAATACCAATCCCTAAACTAGCATTTTTTTCTTAGTCTAAAATCTAAGTACTTGAATTTGAAGGTTTCAATTACCTGCGTTTTGAGTTAGTTTGCGAAAATGCTTCTCATGAATATCGGCATGTGGAACAATATCTTTATACCATTTCAATCTTAATTCACTCCGCTCCTCTTCTGAAATATAAAAATTTGGACTTTCAAATTCGGAAGCTCGCTTGATTAGTTCATATAAAAAAATGGAAGCCGATACGGAGATATTAAAGCTTTCCGTAAACCCTTTCATAGGAATGTGGACTAGGCCATCCACCTTGGCTTTTACCTCCTCACTGATCCCTTCGTGTTCATTACCGAATACCAAAGCTACTTTTTGGTCTGGAGAAAGGGGTAAATCGTGAATGGATAGTGAATCTGATGCCGGACTCGTTCCATAGATTTTATATCCTTTTTCGCGCAATGCAGTAAAGCAAGGGTCTACAGCAGATCCACCTGGCGTAAAATACTTATGAAGATCCACCCATTGCGAAGCACCACGAGTTACAAAAGGGTTGATTTTGTAAGCATCCGTTTTCTCAATGAGGTGAATGTCCTGAATACCAAAACAATCACAGGTGCGAAGCACTGCGCTGGCATTATGCGGCTTAAAAATATCCTCCAACACTACCGTAAAAAAACGAGTTCGCTGGCTTAAAACCCGTTCAATTGCCGCACGCTTGTGTGGGGTAATGTACTGGGCTAGGTAATCTACCAACCCTTGATCCAATTCCATACGGTCTACTGACTCGAGATTCATAGCTGCATAGAACTAGTTAAAATAGCCCAAGCTGCTCATCCTCCCCTTTCTTTGGTGTCAAGGTTAGTGTACTGCCTACTTCCAAATCATCCTCTTGATTTTCAGTTGAATCCTCTGTTGCCATTTCCTCATCTTGCTCGTCAGCCGTCGCAACTGCTTGCTCTAAAACCTGTTCAGATTCAATCAATTTGAGATCTTTTACCTCATTTGCGCTTAACTTATTGCCAAGTGCCTTCCAACCTTTGACATCGATCAACATTTCCAGATCGTAATCCATCTGTTCTTCTACCTTGCCTTTGAGGAAGGTCACCGAAACCTGGGCTTGGGCATCCGTCGTCACAAGCTTCAAATAAGATTGCTTGTGTTCAGTGATAAAATTAAATCGCTTATTGAGGGTAGTCGTTTCGATAAGGAAGCGCTTCACAAAGAAACCTTTTGTCGAACCATCGAAGTATACCGCTCCTATCACTTTTTGCGCCTCAAATTTTTGAATCAAGAGCACTTCGGTAGGCTCGTAACGGTTGGTCAATTCAAAACTGGCCAACTCGTAATCTCCGTTTTTGTAACAGACCAATATTTTATCGTCGCCTAGGAAATTGCCAATTTGTTTGCCTCTAGCATCCGTATTCAATCGACCTACAGAAGCATCGTAATAGATATTGAGTCCTCCTAGGGTGGATTTGCCTTCCATTTTAAACTGAACCTTACGAACAGGATAGCGCGTGAGGATATTTCCTCCAGCTGAACGTCCCTTGATTTCAATCTCAGCAAAATCAAAATCAAATACTTTCACTCTCGCTTTTGCACCTTGGGTCAGGTAAACAGTCACCACTTCGGCTTCACCATTGGGGTTAGCAGTGAGGTACATCAGTTTGGATCCTTTGGTACCCTTGGTCAACTCATATTCCTTATCACGAGTCACGCCTCCCACTTGGAAACGCTTAACCATCGCGCGTCCAGATACTCCATCCAAATAGATGAAATTGTACGTCATGCGCTCATCATTCTTTCGAAATACGCCCACATAAACGATGTCTTTACCCATGAAGAGCTTTTCCTGAATTTTGGAAACTACCAATTTTCCATCTCGTCGGATGGCAATGATGTCGTCCAAATCCGAACATTCGCAGATGTATTCGTCTTTTTTGAGGCCATAGCCCACAAAACCATCTACTCGGTTGACATACAGTTTGGCATTGTTTGCCGCCACTACAGCAGCTTGTATGGTGTCAAATGCCCGAATCTCTGTCTTTCGCTCCCTACCCTTTCCATACTTATCCAGCAAGTTTTGGTAGTAGGCAATCGCAAAATCCGTTAAGTGCTTCAAGTTGTAATTGACTTCTTTCAACTCATCCTGAAGTCGTTTCATCAACTCATCCGCTTTGAACGTATCAAACTTGGAGATTCGCTTGATTTTGATTTCAGTGAGCCGAACCAAGTCTTCCTGAACTATCGTTCGGTAAAAATCAGGCTTGTAAGGATCTAAACCACGATCAATAGCTTCCAATACCGCATCCCATGTAGTACATTCTTCAATATCTCGGTAAATACGGTTTTCAATGAAGATTTTTTCCAAAGAAGAGAAGAGCAACTTTTCCAAAAGTTCCCCTTTTCGTATTTCAAGCTCTTTTCGGAGCAATTCCTTCGTTTGGGTGGTGTTGTACTTTAAAATCTGGTTGACTGTCAAGAATACCGGCTTCTCATCGATAATCACGCAGGCATTGGGTGAGATGGAAACCTCACAGTCTGTAAAGGCATACAAGGCATCTATCGTGACATCCGGAGAAACTCCCGGTGCCAATTGAATCTGTATCTCTACATCCTTGGCAGTATTATCAACTACCTTTTTGATTTTAATCTTACCCTTGTCATTGGCTTTAAGGATGGAATCAATCAAAGAATCCGTAGTCGTGCCAAAAGGTATTTCTTTGATTAACAAGGTTTTGTTTGCATCCTCTTCAATCCGTGCTCTAACCTTTACTTTTCCACCACGAAGGCCTTCTTGGTAATCCGAAAAGTCTGCCAATCCGCCAGTAAGGAAGTCTGGGAGTACCTGCGGAGAATTACCTTTCAATAGCTCTATTGAAGCTTCGATCAGCTCTCTAAAATTGTGTGGAAGAATCTTGGTAGACAATCCTACGGCAATTCCTTCCACTCCTTGTGCTAGTAGCAATGGGAATTTTACCGGTAGCGTGACTGGTTCTCTTTTTCTTCCATCGTAGGAAAGCTGCCAATCCGTTGTTTGTGGATTGAAGACTACATCCAAGGCAAACTTGGACAATCGCGCTTCAATGTAGCGTGCAGCAGCGGCCCCATCACCCGTTCGTACATCTCCCCAGTTACCTTGTGTCTCAATCAACAGGTCTTTTTGGCCCATATTGACGATAGCATCGCCAATCGATGCATCTCCGTGTGGGTGGTACTGCATGGATTGCCCGATGATGTTGGCCACCTTATTGAATCGGCCATCGTCCATTTCCTTCATTGCATGAAGGATGCGGCGTTGAACCGGCTTCAGTCCATCTTCTATGGCAGGAACAGCCCGCTCCAAAATCACATAGGAGGCATAATCCAGGAACCAGTCCTTGTACATCCCTGTTACGGGTACAGTACCATGTAGGCTGCTATCAGAACTTTCGGAAAGGGGTGTATCGTCACTCATGTAAATATTCCTAGGGTTAAAAAGGGAATGGAAACTGGCATGTACTTGGGTTACTTAAGAATCTACTTCAGCATCCACTTCTTCTTCTTTTTCAAGTTTGGGGTCCTCAAGAGCCAGATCTTTCTCTACTCTCAAATTGTCAATAATAAATACCTGTCTATCCGGGGTGTTTTTGCCCATGTAGAAAGTAAGCAAATCAACAATTTTGGTGTCCTTGGTCAATAAAATGGGGTCTAGACGAATGTCTTCCCCGATAAAGGTTCCAAATTCTTCGGGAGAAATTTCACCCAAACCTTTAAAGCGGGTGATTTCAGGCTTGTTTCCTAACTTATGAATGGCGCGCTGTCGTTCCTCATCCGAATAGCAATAGATCGTTTCTTTCTTATTTCTCACCCGAAACAAAGGGGTATCTAGGATAAATAGGTGCCCATTTTTAACCAAATCAGGGAAAAACTGTAAGAAATACGTCATGATTAGCAAGCGGATATGCATGCCATCTACATCCGCATCCGTAGCAATCACAATCTTCCGGTAGCGTAAACTATCAATACCGTCTTCAATGTTAAGCGCATGCTGCAGCAGGTTAAACTCCTCGTTTTCATAGACCACTTTCTTGGTCATTCCAAAACAGTTGAGAGGCTTGCCTCGAAGAGAAAACACGGCTTGAGTTTGTACGTCCCGGCTTTTGGTAATCGAACCCGAAGCAGAATCCCCTTCCGTGATGAAAAGCATGGTTCTATTTTTCAAGTCCTCCTCTGCTTTGGGATCATCGTAATGCACCCGGCAATCCCGAAGTTTTTTGTTGTGGAGATTGGCTTTTTTAGCCCGCTCATTGGCCAATTTCTTGATTCCTGAGATCTCCTTACGCTCCCGCTCAGACTGCAGAATCCGCTTCAATAGCGCATCTGCAGCAGCAGGATTTTTGTGCAGGTAATTATCAAGTTCAGTCTTGATAAAGTCATTGACAAAAGTTCGAAGGGTAGGTCCATCTGGACCAATACTTTGGGAACCTAACTTGGTCTTGGTTTGGGATTCAAAAACAGGCTCTTGCACACGAACAGCAATGGCCGCCACGACGGATTGACGAATATCAGAAGCATCAAAGTCTTTCTTGTAAAACTCCCGTATCGTCTTTACTATGGCCTCACGAAAAGCAGCCAAGTGGGTACCCCCTTGGGTAGTGTACTGTCCATTTACGAAGGAATAGTATTCTTCCCCATAACTACCAGAGTGGGTAATCGCCACTTCAATGTCATTCCCTTTCAGATGGATGATTGGGTAGCGAATACTTTCCTCATCCACCTTATTCGACAACAGGTCAAATAATCCTCGATCGGAAAAGTATTTTTTTCCATTGAATTGGAGACTTAAGCCTGCATTGAGGTAGGCATAGTTCCACATCTGATTTTCGAGGTATTCAGGAATAAAGTGGTAATTCTTAAAAATTGAAGCATCTGGAGAAAAGACCACTTTGGTCCCATTTCGATCCGAAGATTTATCGATAGGAGGATCATTCACTAGAATTCCCTTTTCAAATTCCGCGACTTTACATTCTCCATCTCGGAAGGATTGAACCTTAAAAAAATCAGAAAGCGCATTTACCGCTTTGGTACCCACTCCATTGAGACCCACAGATTTTTGAAATGCTCCTGAATCGTATTTGCCTCCGGTGTTGATCTTGGAAACGCAGTCAATCACTTTTCCAAGAGGTATCCCTCGTCCGTAGTCGCGAACTTCTACTTTATGTTCTGAGATTTTCACCTCAATGGTTCGCCCATTTCCCATCATGTGTTCGTCAATGGAATTGTCTAGGATTTCCTTGACCAACACATAAATACCGTCATCTGGAGCACTTCCATCTCCTAGTTTTCCAATATACATGCCCGGTCTCAACCGGATATGTTCCCTCCAGTCTAGCGAACGGATGCTGTCTTCGGTATAGTTTACTTGTTCTGCCATCGACTAGTTAATTCCCACTTGAGTGGATTTGAATTTTTTGAAAAGCAACACAAACAAAATCCCCATCCATACAAAAAGTACGACAGGCATCAACAAAAACCAAAGATTGTACGAGGAGGCACCAATTACCTCTTGATTGTTGATGGCATGTACAAATAAGGCTGCCAACGATAAACTCGAGTTGACCCAACCCCCAAATGAATAAAACCAGGCCAATAGGTAGTCACGGTAGGGATCACCAATTGGAAACAACCGATGCAATTTTCGATTGGTTTTGGTTTCTAAAGTTTTTGGAGTGTAAATCGTGATTAGATTGAGAACCAAAAAACCTAGTATTAAGGAATAAAAGAAGGTGCTTTTTGCGAAATCACGGACCACAGTCCCTTGCTCATCCAAACTAAATCCAATTTGCTCGGGCAATGCCGCATAGAAATACAATAGCGCAAAGAGAAAAACCAGCACGCTGAAGAAATAGAAAACCTTTCCGAATCTGTAATACATGAAATATGGGATTGAAGCTGCAATATAACCGATTTGAATAAACCTTCTGCCCTTTGTTTGAGTTCAAAAGTGACAATTTAAGTCGATTTCTATTTTTAGTGTTCCGCAAGTGTAACACTATCGAAATTCCAACGATCTTTGGCCATTCAAAAACTCATTCATGAAAAATTCAGTTTTGATCCTTGCTCTTTCGCTACTCATTTGGCTCAGTTCCTGTAGCTCAGCAGTAGATGCAGGAAAAATCAATCTAGAAAACTGGAAATCAGATCGCTATGGATGCAAGGGCTTACGATTGCAAGACGTGGAAGAGTTTCGCACCATCAAAAACCAATTTTTGGGAATTGACAACCAGGCCCTAATCAAGACTTTTGGAAGACCTGACCGCGTGGAATTGGTGGACAAAAGCCAAAGTTTTTTCTTTTATTTTCTAGAACCTAGTTCGGATTGCGCTGGGGTAGAACTAAAAAAAGAACCCTTGCGAGTTCTTTTTCGAATGAATGCCTTGAGTAAGGTCTCCGAAGTGACGATTACAGACCTGAATCCATAAAACACAAAGCTGCAGCTCCTAAGGTGCCTGCATTATTTTCTAAAGTGGCTTTCTTTAATTTAAGATCCTTCACATAGTAAGGAGTCAAGTACTTTCGGGTATTGTATTCGATGGTTGGCATCATGAATTCCAATCCAGCAGCGATACCACCTCCAAAGTACACGTCTGTTACATCCAGCACGCGAATGGTGGATACAATGGATTCACTGATAATTTCAGCAACTTCTTTGAATACCATCAGCGAAACTTCATTGCCTGTACGTGCTGTGTCCACTAGCAGGTGAGTTCCCAATTCTTTGCCTCTGAGCTCTCCTGCCTTTTCGGGATATGCAGCGATCAAGTTGGCCATGATCTTTAAAATTCCTTCCCTTCCAATTAAGGTTTCGAGACCTGCATTTCCTCTAGAAAGCATGTGCCCCATTTCCAGCGCATTGCCACGGGAACCTTTAAATACCTGCCCGTCCAATACCAAGGCACTTCCAATCCCTGTACCCATGGTAATGAAAAGAAAATTGGAAGAAACAGTCCCCTTCCCAAATTGAAACTCTCCAATTGCCGCTGCAGCAGCGTCATTTTCAAGGAAAAAATGGTGATTTGGAAACTTCGACTTTAGCGTAGCTTTTAGAGGGTAATTATTCAAGTCTGGAATAGCTGGGATCTCTAACGGGATCATACGATCCTTACTGATCATTCCAGGCAAACCGATACCTACCTTTTGTACTTGTGGAAACTTATCTAGATAGGTTCCAATCACCTGCACGAAATTGGGGCCAAATCCATCAGCATGTTCTCTGTAAGAAGTGGTGTCTTCTTTGAAAAACTCAACTATGCTGCCTGATTTATCTACTAATCCAATTTTGAGATGCGTACCTCCAACATCTATTCCTAAAAACTGGCTATCCGAAACATTCATAATTTAATCCGTCCTTTTTCGTTTGCTAAAAAGGCAAAACTATTCCTTTACTTCTTATAATCTTTGCCGATCTCGTAAAAAATTTTGAGAACTGCAGGACAGACCAAGGTATTTTTTAAAGTTAAATCCAAAATACCAAGCATATTCTTTCGATCCGTATGTGGATATTCCCTGCAGGCTTTGGGGCGATCTTCGTACACCAAACAAGCATTGTCAGCGCCTAAAAAGGGGCATGGGGCACCTTTAAACACGTAATCTCCTTCCTCATCTCGAAAAAGATAGGTGTCAATAAATTCACTAGATCGCATCCGAAACACCTTGGATAACCGGTCTATGTCAGTTTGAATGAGGATGGGACTTGTCGTTTTGCAGCAGTTGGCGCAATCGAGGCAGTCTATCTTTTCAAAAACTTCTTCGTGCGCCTGATGAAACTTCCCATCGAGATTTTTAGGGCGAGTTGCTTTTAGCTTATCCTTAACTTTTTTGTTTGCAGGAAACTCTGACTTACTCTCCTTGGAAAACTTATCTAAATCTAGGAACACCGCAACTACTACCGTTTGAATTTAACTGAGAAATTGAATTTAATCTTCTACTTAGTCTCGACTTAAAGATATTCCATCTTCATGGATGGTAATCTCCTGAGCTTTGTATAGTTGTCCAATACACTGCTTGAATTGCTTTTTGCTCATGCCCAGCACTTTCTGAATGGCCTCAGGATCAGATTTGTCATGAAGTGGTAAAAACCCTTTTTCCTGAAGGATTTTCAAGATTTTCTCAGCCCCTTCTTCGTATTTCACTCGACCAAAGGGCAGCAATTGAAGGTCAATTTTCCCATCCTCCCGGCGCTTTTTTACCCAGACTTTGCGCATTTCCCCCAAGGTCAGGTCTTGGAATACCTCATTCGCATAAAGCAATCCTTCGTAACGGTCTTCCAACAAAACCTTGTAACCCAACTCAGTTTTTTCAAAAATCAACCCTTCACATTCATTTCCAGGTTCGTAATCTTTTGGGGCAGGATTTAAAAATTCACGGTACTTACTGACTCCAATCAATCGATTGGAACGGTAATCCAAACAAACTCGAATCAGGTATTTTTGACCGGGAGTCATTGGCTTAGCCATTTCTGCATTGGGAACAAAAAGATCCTTCAGTAATCCCCAATCCATAAACGCACCAAAAGAAGTAACCTCCTTACAAGTCAAAACACCAAATTGATCCAAAAGAAGGTGAGGCGTATCGGTCACAGCCACTGGGCGATCTTCACTATCGGTGTACACAAAAACTGTTACCACATCTCCCTCCTTCTCCTCGCCGCTCAAATATCCTTTGGGAAGCAACACTTCTTCACCATCCCGACAAGCTAGGTAGGCACCAAAATCTGTAAAACGGTTAATATATAGGCTGTTAACCAGTCCAAGTTCTTTCATGTACCAAAGGTAAAGATTTATCCTATTTGAAGAGGGATAAAAATACGGACATTCCTTGTCAGGAAAGCCTACAATTGAGTTGGAATTCGTACCGCTTACCCGTAGTTTTGAACAATACTATTTTGAGTGACCCCCATCCAATTTTCCTTAGTTCTTTAAAGATGAAAAATATATCAGTCATCGGTTCTGGCACCATGGGTAACGGCATTGCCCATTTATTTGCACAACACGATTTTAAGGTAGCACTTGTAGATCTTTCACTAGATCAGCTCAACAAGGGTATGGCAACTATTGCCAAAAACATGGATCGGCAAATCGCCAAAGGGACTCTGACAGAAGCTGATAAAGAAGCTGCATTGCAGCGGATTACTCCCTACACCAGCCTTGCGGATGGGGTAAAAGAAGCTGATTTAGTAGTAGAAGCTGCTACAGAAAAAATTGATATTAAATTGGATTTATTCCGTCAATTGGATCAATTGGCACCTGCTGCCGCAGTATTGGCCTCCAACACCTCATCCATCTCCATTACCCAAATCGCCGCTGTGACGCAGCGCCCTTCCCAAGTGATTGGCATGCACTTTATGAACCCGGTGCCTGTCATGAAGCTAGTAGAAGTGATTCGAGGCTATGCTACCTCTCAAGAGACTACTTCCCGCATCATGGATTTATCGGTTCAGCTGGAAAAAGTACCAGTGGAAGTGCAGGATTATCCTGGATTTGTGGCAAACCGAATTTTGATGCCCATGATCAACGAAGCCATCTATACCTTGTATGAAGGAGTGGCTGGAGTATCTGAAATTGATACTGTCATGAAATTGGGGATGGCACATCCCATGGGTCCACTCCAATTGGCTGATTTTATTGGTTTGGATGTTTGTCTTTCCATCTTACGTGTCTTGCACGAAGGCTTTAGCAATCCAAAGTATGCACCTTGTCCCTTGCTAATCAACATGGTAGCTGCTGGATTTAAAGGCGCAAAATCTGGAGAAGGATTTTATTCCTACCCTGCCGGCACCAAAGAGTACCCTGTTTCCCCTAGATTTTCAAAGTAATACCCATTCCCCATGCATTTAGCAGTATCTGGAAATATTGGAAGCGGAAAAACCACGCTTACCGAAAAATTAGCAAAACATTACGGTTGGAAGGCTGAATTTGAGGCAGTCGATGACAATCCCTACCTACCTGATTTTTACGAAGACATGAAGCGCTGGTCCTTTCACCTTCAGGTATACTTTTTGAATTCCCGTTTCAATCAACTCAAAACAATTCAAGGAAGTAACGATTCGACCATACAGGACCGTACGATCTACGAGGATGCCTACATTTTCGCGGCCAACCTGTATAAAAGTAACCTACTCTCCGAGCGAGACTATGCCAATTACAAGAGTTTGTTTGACTCCATGATTGCCCATGTAAAAGCACCAGATCTCTTGATTTATTTGAAGGCGGATATCCCCAAGTTGGTTGGACAAATCGAAAAGCGAGGGAGAAGCTACGAAACAGCCATGCGCATTGATTACTTAAAAAATCTAAACTCTCATTACGAGGAGTGGATTGCGGGTTACAAAGAGGGCAAGTTGCTGATTATTGATGTCAATGAGTTGGATTTTGTGGAGCGACCTGGAGATTTTTCTTTTATCGTTGAAAAAATTGAGCGCGAAATATTCGGGCTATTCGCCTAAACAGTTCGCAAATACTCTTTCTAGATTACCCCAATTTTCGCATTAGCCATGCAAATAACATGCTGCGCTGCTCTTCTTTGGGGTTGATTAAAAGTTGATCCAATCGCTTCAGCGAGCCTCCAGTCATGATCGTCTCGTAAGGACTCAAGCGAATCAGTTTATACCCATGAATACGGGTCAATAAATCCACTTGAAGGTGATTGTAGGCGAGTAATTTCCAGCCTGTTGCCCCAACCCCATGAAAATCTCCTGGCTCGGAAGGCTGCCCAAATACACGAGTTGCCAAAGGCGGTCCCTCCCAAATACGTTGCTGCATGCCTGCCTTGAGTGCTTCTTTCTCATAGGTTCTGCAGAGGCGTTTGTGGCCTTCTAGGAAAGAAAACTGAAATTCTTCGTACAATTCGGACCTAAACGTGATTCCACGGTAGCGATTGAATACCTGTTCCTCATCCCAAAGGATAAGTGTTCTTCCAAACTTAAAATCGACTGGAACTTTTTCAAAAAGTGGAAAGGAACCCTTTCCTCCCAAATCTTCCAAAACAGTGGAAAGCCAGGATTTACAACGTGCATCCAAATACCGGGGCTGAACTTCAAAATCTACTTGCCAGTCGTAGGTAGCCCCTCCTTCTTTTAAAATCAGATTTAGTTGCCTGGTCATCAGGTGCTCCATTGGCTTAACTTTCTTCGCGGAGGATTTCCCAAGTATGGTCCGCCAATAACTTGATTTCGGCTACAAAATTTGCCCAATTCTTTTTTCTGCCCCATTCTTCTGGAGCAATCATGCTCATAAAGTCTGTACCATCCTCTTTTTGATATAAGAAGTACCGGTGATTGATTAAGGGTTCAAAGGAAATAGACGCTTGATAGATACGTTCAGACACTTCGATACGAGACTGAATTTTCTTGGCTTGATCTGCCAAAAGCTTCATTTGATCGTAGATCTGGGCCATTTGCATATCCGTTTGTGAATGCATGGCTGCTACAGCTCTACCCGTGATCTTTCCCTTATCTTCTGGCTTGATCAATGCACTACCTGAATGATGCCCATACGGAAGAAGCCCAGGGTTTTCCGTGGTCTTCTCTTTCATCAAGTCCAGATCCAAACGATCTACATCAATCTTCTTTCCTATCATTCCTTCTATTTTTCAACTTCTGTAGAAATTCGTTCTTTCAAGTTACCCTTAGATCCAGGAAAAGTAGTTCTACTGGAAATGTCATAGCTCACGTACAGGATGACCAGCATGAACACCACAAAAAGAAATAGGAAGATTTTTTTATTTTTCTGCATCACTAAAAAGATTAACGCACAAAATTAAGGACAATTCGCTTTTTGTTTTTGTATACAAACTCATTTTCTACCCTTTTTCTTCAAAAGTAGGTATCAATCTGGTTTTGAAGAATAGAACTCAATCCATGGCTAATTGTTAAAAAATAAGCGCAGTTTAAATTTTCCTTTGGAAATTCCACCAATGGAATGCCGCCAAGTAAAGGAGAAAGTTAAATTGCATTCCCTTCAGAAATCTAGTTTAAGGGAAACCCAGTTTCTTCAATTCTAGGATTAGAATTAGGGTTCAGATCCATTAGAAATTACCCACCTACCCATGTTTAAAAAAATCATCCTCCTTCAGTCCCTGCTCTGGATATTTTCCTTAGCACATGCCCAATCACCACTCACAGTCGACTACATCATGCGGGACCCGATTTGGATGGGAACTTTTCCTTCAGGTCATTACTGGAGTGCTGACAGCAAACAGATTTACTTCAACTACAACCCTGAGAAAAATCTTGCTGACTCGCTCTATAAAATGGATGCTGTGGCCGGAGCAAAGGCGACTCGAGTGCCTTGGCAGGAAGAAAAAACGCTAAAAAAGGAAGAGATTTATTCGGCCGATGAACGCCTAAAACTTTACAAAAAAGGGAATCAAGTCTTTTTGGAAGATGTAAAAAAGGGGAAGACAACCACACTTTTTGATTGGTATGGACCCTTGGATAAACTCAAATTTCTCGCAAATGAACAGTACATCAGTTTCAGTTCAGAACTGAATTTTTACCGCTTTGACCGAACTACCAACCGTCTAGAGAAGCTTACTTCCATCACAAATGGTTCCAAACCAACCAAATCAAAGCCTGCTGAATCGGGGAAAATTAATTTCTTGGAACAGGAAAACCTGGCCTTGCTGGAAGAGGTTCGTAAGCGAAAAGAAGCACAAAAAGCAGGACAATCCTACCGAGCCAGCATCCGCGAAGTAGTCGAAGAGGAATTTGTGTTCTACACCGAAGGAAAAAGCATTTCGAACATGCAACTCTCTGCAGATGCTCGATTTGTAACATTTACCGTTTTTACCCCAGCTGCAACTGCCAACAAGGGCACCAAAGTACCGGACTACACGGCCGCATCAGGATACACTGAGGACCTCAACAGTAGACCTAAAGTGGGAACTTCTGCAGGAAAATCAGAGATCGGAATTTATGATCTGCAACGAGACACCGTATACTATGTCAACACCACTACACTCCCCGGAATCAAAGACGCTCCAGACTACTTAGCAGATTATCCCGAGAGAACTTGGGAAGTAAAGAATCGTGAGATTTCACTCACTGGACCTACCTTTTCCCCAGATGGTACAAAGGCAGTTATCCAAGCGAGAGCAGTGGACAACAAAGACCGATGGATTGCTTCCA
>JBEDEY010000207.1:0-15790 GCA_041175425.1 Bacteroidota bacterium
GTGTAAAGGATATTTTAATTTTGAAAATAAATACCTAAAATAGCACGTTTTAAAAACCTTTAACCCTAACCGGATTTCTAAACCTTACTCAAAATGAATCTAACAAAAGTTCTCTCAGTCGTATTCTTTGCTGTTGCCGCCTTCCTTGGTTACTTACTTTGGAAAGGTGTCGACGATGTCGTGGAACAAGAAAAAAGAGTTGCCTTGCTAGAAGCAGCTACCATTGAAAAACTTGAAATGCTTCGTGATGCCCAGTTGGCATACCAGGCTTCAAACGGAAAATACGCAAGTACTTGGGATTCATTGAAAACCTTTATTGAAACAGGTACCATCTGGATTGTTCAGCGTACTGAAACTACCAAGCTATTGGATTACGGTGCAGAAGAAATTAATGTGTCTTACGATACGATCGGTTCAATCGCGGTAATGGACTCTTTGTTTAGCCCAGCGAAGCACCCAGACCTAAAAATTGAATTGCTTCCAGTAGTTCCAGGTTCTGGAGGAAAGCAATTTGAATTCTTTGCTGACAAAATTGAAAAGACTGGCGGATACAAAGTAAGCGTATTCGAAATCCGTGACCCAGCTCCAATCAATCCAATCAGAAGAGCAAACAATAATGAAAAGGCATTACGAGTAGGATCAAGAACTGACGCATCTACAGAAGGTAACTGGAAATAACCGGTTCGGATCTTGGAAAATAACCTAAAGGTACTTTTGAGTGATAAGTTTGCTGTTCAAAACACAGCAAGCTTATCACTTTTTCTTTACCCCTCCTCCTTGCATGTATTTGCAAGGGACAAAAACCAAAGCATCACGGCAATTCATTCTTACGAACGAATTAGCTGGAAGAAGTTAGATGAGATTCTTGCTTCTGACTCATTGACCAAGCTGGATGTACCTGCAAAGGTCTATGTACATGAAGAACTTTTCACCTTACTTCCAGGTGTTATTTTTCAACAAGGCAGTGAAAAGGAATATTTGCAGCTCGCTGGAAAACTTCCTACCGCCCCGTATTTCTTCCACTCCGCGGTAGACAGTAACAATGTACAGATCCTGAGTTGCATCCCTGATAAATTGCAACAGCACCTGAGCGAACGATTTTCCGACCTCAGCTTTTACCATGGATCTTGTTCTTTCCTTTCTTATTTATTCAAAGAAAGGTTCAACCTAATCGGCCAAGAAATCTGGATCAATCTCTTTGAGTCTCATTGCTATTTGGCAGCCTTTACGGATCAGGAGCTTTCTGTTTTCAATCGATTTGAAGTGGATACAAAGGAAGATATTTTAAAGTACGTCCTCATTTTGATGGAGACCCTTCACCACGATAGAAATCATGCACGGGTGACTCTTTTTGGGGGAATCGAAAAAACTGGCATTACTGAAGATTGGGGGAAAAATTATTTTGCCAATTTTAGGCTACTTCGACCGCATGCCAACCAGAATTATGGACCAGGCTTGTCTCAAGAAAAGGCTCCAACCATTTTCGAATCTTTTTGGCATTTCGTATAGCCATGAAAAAAGTCGCCATTTTCCCTGGTTCGTTTGACCCTTTTACCAAAGGACACCACGACATCGTGCTCAGAAGTTTATCCCTTTTTGATGAGTTAATTATTGGGATTGGGTACAACTCTACCAAGAAAAATAGGTATTTCGATATCGAATTGATGGTAGAAAAAATAGAGGAGGTTTATAAGGATACCCCTAAGGTTTCGGTGGTCGTCTACAACGAACTTACCTCTACCCTTGCCAAAAAGTATGATGCGCAGTTTTTAGTTCGAGGGCTTCGAAATACGACCGACTTCGAATATGAAAACACAATTAGTCAAATGAATCGCTATCTGAATGGTGAGCTGGACACAGTGTTTCTAATCACTGCTCCTCAATACGCCGCCATTAGCTCCACCGTTATTCGGGAAGTACACCGCTATGGAGGGGATGTAGATGAATTTCTACCCTATTCACTTTAAGTAGTCCCTGATTTTTTTAGGTGTTTTTTGAATAAATACCGCATCGACGGGTAGGAATCAATCAAGGCCGTCTTTGCTTCGGTATCGGTAAACCAACGGATTGCATCAATTCCTTCTTCTTCCTGTGGTTTCATGCTGGCATCATTGGCGCAGGACATGGTATACCAATAGGTTTTCTTTAGGATACTTCGCCGATTTTGGGTGTAAGTATGCCAAGTAGTGCAGAGGTGCTCGCCTAAGCGAACTTTAACATTGCATTCCTCTTCCACTTCTCTTTTGGCACATTGTTCAGGGGTTTCCCCTTTATCAAATTTACCCTTAGGAAAATCCCATTTGCCAAGTCGATGAATCAATAAAACCTTTTGCTTTTTGGTCACCACTCCCCCAGCGGCTTTCACAATTAAAAACCTGCTTTTGACAAATTTTTTAAGCTCATTTTTCGATTCCGAAACCAAGGTAATCGAATCCAATCGCTTCATCTTTCGAGTCCGCATCAAATAAAGAAGGCGAATTACCAGGTCTAGGTTCGGTTCATAAAAAATAACATTCCCTTCCCACTCTACATCTTCAGGGATTTCATCCACATTTTGGTAGCGATGTTCAAAGCGCTTGGTCGGATCAAGCTTAGCAAAGGAAATAAGTTCCAATGGCTTGTCGTTCACAAAGATCTTCATGCAGTAATGGAAATAGTAGTTTTGAATCGTCCAAAAATGCATAAAAATTTGAAATAATCAGCTAGACTTTTTAGACCTAAGCGGCTTCAATTAAAGGAATAAAAAAACTAGGTCATTTATTCCTAAAAAAATCGCAGGAGCTCCCTATCTACGGGGAGGAATCTCTTATTTTTACACCATGGAAATTCTCAACCCCACCGTCGCTGCACAAGTTGCACGCCACCTTTTGGAAATTCAAGCCATTCGACTTCAGCCTGAGAAACCCTTTACCTGGGCATCTGGCTGGAAATCACCCATCTACTGCGACAATCGACTTTCCCTCTCCTATCCGGAAATTCGAAACACCATCAAGCAAAACCTGGTGAAAGCAGTTCAACAGTTTTTCCCTGGCGTGGAAGCGATTGCTGGTGTAGCCACCGCAGGTATCCCGCAAGGAGCCCTACTCGCCGATGAACTTGCACTTCCCTTCATTTATGTGCGCTCCAAGCCCAAAGGACATGGCATGGAAAATATGATCGAAGGGAAAGTAGTGCCTAACCAGAAAGTCGTGGTGGTAGAAGACCTCATTTCTACTGGAGGAAGCTCACTTAAAGCTGTGGAAGATCTAAGAAATGCTGGATTTGAGGTTTTAGGAATGGTGGCTATTTTCTCCTATGGCTTTGAAGTTGCCGATAAAAATTTTGAGAACGCAGGTGTTCCGTTGGTTTGCTTGAGTAACTACGACGCCTTACTTCCTGAAGCCGTAAAAGAAAATTACATCGATCATACAACTCTAAATTCCCTTGCGGAATGGCGAAAAAATCCTAGCAGCTGGATGCAATAAAGCCGTTTTATGATTATCCGCAATTACATCGGTTGCTCAACGGTCATGTTTACCTTTGCGAATAATCAAATTGTCAACAGTCCACTGTCATCGGTCCACTGCTAATTGTAGTCTTAGTAAGATTTGACTCATTGAACACAATTGGCTGTCGTCTGTGGACGGTCAACAGTTGACAACTACACTTCCTTCGGAAACCAAGTTGCGTACATCGGGTAATTTCTGGCAGTTCGCAGGATAACTTCCCGCATGTTGTCTCCGATGTCTTTGACTTTTTTTGCAGGCATTCCAGCATAGATGGACCCTGCCTCTACTACAGTACCTGCTAGGACCACTGCTCCAGCAGCAATCACGGCATCAGAATGAATAATGGCTCCATCCATTACAATGGCTCCCATTCCTACCAGTACTCGATCATGGATGATACAGCCATGCACGATGGCATTGTGCGCAATGGACACCTGATTGCCTATGTATGTGCCTGCTTGCTTGTAGGTACAATGGATTACTGCACCATCCTGGATATTAGTATCGTCTCCAATCCGGATTTCATTTACATCGCCTCGAATGACGGCATTGAACCACACGGTACAGTTTTTCCCAGTTTTCACATCCCCTACTACGGTAGCATTGGGTGCTAGCCAGCAATTTTCTCCCATTTCTGGAGCGACTCCATTTACCTCTAAAATACAAGCCATAATGCCTTTAATTTTTGCTTCGATTGTTATTTCACAGGAAAATTAAAACTTTTCAAACAGTCCCGCTTCTTTTTATTCAAATTCAATGGTTCGAATTTCAAATACCTCTTTTTACCCAATTCCACTGACTAAAAAATGGTAGTTTAGGGCAGCAGATTTACCTAGCAAATCCCAGACTCCATTTGACTCCGGCACCATTCGGCTTTGACCATGGAAAAAAGTTTATTCGACTTTCCGTTGCGAAAAATTATCCACCTGGATATGGATGCATTTTATGCGTCTGTGGAGCAGCTAGATCATCCCGAGTGGCGAGGAAAACCTTTGGTTGTGGGTGGCAATGAAAGCCGAGGAGTCGTAGCTGCCGCAAGTTATGAAGCACGGAAATTTGGTATTTTTTCAGCCATGTCTTCCGCGTTGGCTGCAAAAAAATGCCCGCAATTAATCTTTGCTAAGCCACGCTTTGACCGGTACAAGGAGATTTCGAGCCAGATCCAAGAAATTTTCTTCGAATACACCGACCTGGTAGAGCCTCTTTCCCTAGATGAAGCTTTTTTGGATGTGACCGAAAACAAGTTACAATTACATTCTGCATCTCTGATAGCAACAGAAATTCGTGAAAAAATCAAGCGGAAAACAGGTTTGAATGCCTCCGCGGGCATCTCCTACAATAAGTTTTTGGCCAAAATCGCCTCTGACCTTAACAAACCAAATGGCCAAGCTCTCATCCTTCCCGAGGAAGCAGCAGAATTTTTAGAGAAACTACCGATCGGTAAGTTTTTCGGAATTGGGAAAGTCACCGCTGAAAAAATGCGCCAGATCGGAATCCATTGCGGGAAGGATCTCAAAGAGTATTCCTTACAGTACCTAGTCAAACGATTTGGAAAAGCGGGAGCTCATTATTTTCAAATTGTCCGAGGAATTCACCTCTCAGCCGTGCAACCTGACCGAACGCGGAAATCATTGAGCGCAGAAAACACCTTTGAAAAAGATCTTTTTTTGCCCCATGAGTTGGAGGAACAGCTTCAGCCAATCTACCAGGAACTTCTTCGCAGGTTCAAAAAAACAGGCATTCGAGGCAGAACAGTCACACTAAAGATCAAATACAATGACTTTTCACAACAAACAAGAAGCAAAACCTTTGATCAATTTCCTGAAGATGAACTCCTTTGGCAAACTGCTTTGGAGCTTTTAAATCAAGAATCTTTCACCAAACCCATTCGACTCCTAGGATTGGGAGTTTCCAACTTTTCTGAAGGGGATCAGCCCCTGAGCATCCCTGAACAGTTGCCTATTCCCTTTTAAATCTCCATTTTCAAAAAGAAGAATTATCCTGCCATTTTGTCTGTATTTTCTTAAATTTGTATTCAAAAGCAATCCTTTTTCGTTGCAGCTAGTTTAAGAAGCTGCTGAGATTGCACAATTACCCTTACGACCACAGTTCCATGGATCTGATTAAAGACATAGACATTCTTTCTGCCGAAGAAGCGCAAGTTTCTGATTTTCAAACCACACCAGAGGCAAACACCGGAAAGACCAAAAAGGTCTACATCGAGAGCTACGGCTGTGCAATGAATTTTTCGGACTCCGAAATCGTCGCTTCCATTATGAAGGACAACGGCTACGATACCACCTCGGATATGAAAAAAGCAGACGTGATTTTTTTAAATACCTGCTCTATCCGAGAAAAAGCCGAACAAACAGTACGAAACCGCCTTACCCACTTCAACGGGCTCAAAAGACAGAAGCCGAACATGACCATCGGCGTGTTGGGTTGCATGGCCGAGCGCCTCAAGGAAAAACTTTTGGAAGAAGAGAAAATCGTAGACCTCGTCGTAGGCCCCGATGCCTACCGTGACCTTCCCAACCTGGTGAATACAGCCGAAGAAGGGCTGAAAGCCATCAATACCTTCCTTTCCCGTGAAGAAACTTACGGAGACATCTCTCCTGTGCGGTTAAATTCTAATGGCGTATCGGCCTTTATTTCCATCATGCGGGGCTGTGACAATATGTGTTCTTTCTGCGTCGTACCGTTTACTAGAGGTAGAGAAAGAAGTAGAGATCCTGAATCTATCCTTGCGGAGGCGCGGGACTTGGTGTCCAAAGGCTATAAGGAAGTAACCCTCCTGGGTCAAAACGTGGACTCCTACAAATGGTCCCCAGAAGAAAACAATAAAGCGAGACTGAATAAAAAAGAGGACGAAGTCACTGAGGTCATTTCGTTTGCCCACCTACTCGAAATGGTGGCTCAGGTGAGCCCTCAATTGAGAGTTCGCTTCTCCACCTCCCACCCCAAAGACATCACCGACGAAGTCTTGCACACCATTAAAAAGTACGTTAATATCTGCAACTACATCCACCTTCCTGCACAATCAGGAAATGACCGGGTGCTGGAGCTCATGAACCGAACCTACACGCGGGCCTGGTACCTGGACCGTGTCCGTGCCATTCGCGAAATTTTAGGAGAAGAATGCGGAATTTCTTCCGACATGATTGCGGGCTTTTGTTCCGAGACCGAAGAAGAACACCAAGATACATTGAGCCTGATGGAGCTCGTGAAATACGACTTCTCTTACATGTTTTACTACTCCGAACGTCCAGGAACACTTGCTGCAAAAAAATATGCAGACGATATCCCCTTGGAAACCAAAAAAAGAAGATTGGAAGAAATCATCGATAAGCAGGCCGAACTCTCTACAGCTCGTAACCTACTAGATGTGGGCCAAGAACAAGTAATCCTTATTGATGGTGCCTCCAAGAAGTCTGCCGAAGAACTGCGGGGAAGAAACTCCGCCAACAAGGTAGTCATTGTCACCTCGGAAGGTCTTCAACAGGGCGATTATGTTCGTGTAAAAATCACTGGAAGCTCCAGAGGCACATTGTTTGGAACTGTGTTAGAAATTAACCCCAGCACCCTCGCATGATTACTGCCCCGGAAATTCAAAGCGTCAAACAACGGTTTGGGATTATCGGACACAGTCCCTTGCTCAACCATGCCATTCAGGTGGCCATGCAAGCAGCTCCCACGGAGATGACCGTGCTCATCACTGGCGAAAGTGGAAGTGGTAAAGAGAGCTTTTCAAAAATTATCCACTCCCTTTCCTTGCGAAAGCATGGCAAATTTATCGCCATCAACTGTGGAGCAATTCCGGAAGGAACGATCGATTCGGAGTTATTTGGTCACGAAAAAGGATCCTTTACCGGGGCGCATGAGGCTCGAAAAGGGTATTTTGAAGTCACAGATGGAGGTTCCATATTCTTGGATGAAATTGGTGAGATGCCATTGGGTACACAGGCCCGACTCCTTCGGGTATTGGAAAATGGAGAGTTCATCAAAGTAGGATCCTCTAAAGTCCAGAAAACCAATGTTCGCGTCATCACCGCGACCAATGTCAATTTGATCAAGGCAGTAGAAAAAGGGAAATTCAGAGAAGACCTGTATTACCGACTAAACACGGTGCCTATTTTTGTGCCTCCCCTTCGGGAAAGAGGAGAAGACATCCTGCTACTTTTCAGAAAGTTTACAGGAGATTTTTCTGAAAAATACCATGTAAAACCCATCACCCTCGATGCAGGTGCTCAAGAAGTGATCTTACGGTATCCCTTTCCAGGGAATATTCGGCAGCTAAAAAATATTGCGGAGCAGGTCTCCCTTTTAGAAGAACAACGGGAAGTAGATGCACTCACGATGTCTCGGTATTTGCCTGAGGCGAGCACCCGCCTCCCCTTGGCATTGAAAGGTGGAGGGTCAGAGTCCATGGATTTCTCCGAAAGAGATATCTTGTACAAAGTCCTTTTTGACATGAAGAAGGACATGAATGATTTAAAGAAGCTCATTCTTGAATCCTACCAAAGTGGCGGGATCAATTCAACACTCATTCAAAAGCATCAGGGATTATTTGAAGACCTAGAGACGAGCATGGTGCCTAAGGAGATGTCAGAATCACCGAACCAATTCACCATGCCTTTGCTCCTTGAATCAAAAAATACAGAATCTCCCCAAGAAGAGGAATACGAGGAGGAAGTCATCGAAGATATCGTCCATGAAGAGGATGACAATTCCTTATCCTTGGAGCGGAAAGAAAAAGAAATGATCCTCAAAGCATTGCGGAAACACAACAACAAAAGAAAGTATGCAGCCAACGACCTCGGGATCTCAGAACGTACGCTCTACCGAAAAATCAAACAATATGATATTGAATAGATCTTGGCTGCTGTTGGTTGTCCTATGCCTAGGACTCTCTGCCTGCTCCATCAAATACAGCTTTACAGGTACCAATATCAATTACGAGCTGGTCAAATCGTTCTCTGTGGAGAATTTTTTCAATGACTCAGGTGGAGGTCCTGCCAACATGGAGCAGCGATTTACAGAATCATTGAAAGAATATTACCAGCGCAACACCCAATTGGAACTGGTACGTAACAATGGGGATCTGCAGTTTTCAGGCTCAATCGTTCGCTATTCCCTATCACCCCAGGCCGTCGTATCCTCCGGAGATCCCAACTTGCCGGACCGTGCTGGACAAATGCGGCTCACCATTGCAGTGGAAGTGGAATACCTCAACTTGAGTAATGAAGAGGAAAACAAAAAACAGACCTTTACCTTTTTCCAAGATTACGATCCTCGTACGGTGACCTTATTGGATGTAGAGAATCAACTGGTTGAAGATATTTTCGAAACAATCATCCAAGATATTTTCACGGCTACCGTAGCCAACTGGTAAAATCCGTATATTGAAATCAAATTAATTGCTGTGAACGCTTCTCAATTTCTAGAACTCATCCAAAAATCAGATCGGCTGGAAAAAGCGGATTATTTACTGCTCAAGAAAGTCCAAAAAAACTTTCCCTTTTTCTACCTATCTCATGCGCTTTCCACTCGATTTGAGCTAAAATATCAAGACATTAGCCCTTCACTCCCACTCGCTGCTGCCACAAGTGTGGATCGAGTTTGGCTGAAAAACTGGCTATTTCAACCCGCTAAAAGTGAAACTGAAACAAAAGAAAACGCTCCAATAGCTACAAAAGAGGCAGCACAACCAATTAACGAAGTCAGCGAAAAGGAAAAGCCAAAAAAACGAAAGGCTCCTAAAGACGACTTAATCGAAAGTATCCGTAGAAAAGAAAAGAAAGAAATTTTAGATGCTGAAAAAAGAGCTCAGATTGAGTTAATTAAAGCATTTAGTAAAAAAGAAATCAAGCTTGCCACAATAAAAGAGATTGAAGCCAATCAAAATAATGAGAATTTAGCAAACGCAAGTACTAGCCTAAACGATGGCTTGATTTCTGAAACTTTTGCAACAATTCTTCTTCAGCAAAGCAAAAAAGCAATGGCAATCGAAATTTATGAGAAGCTTGCTTTGAAGTTTCCCGAGAAAAGGGCTTACTTTGCGGACTTAATTGAAAAATCAAAAGAATAATTCCAATCGTATGTTTACTATATTAATCAGTGTTATTTTGGTTCTAGCAGTATTGCTAATCCTAGTGATTTTAGGCCAAAACTCAAAGGGTGGCGCAGGTGCTGCTTTTGGTGGTAGTGCTTCACAAATCATGGGGGTAACACGCACAGGAAATGTTTTGGAAAAGGCAACCTGGATTTTAGCGATTTCTATTCTAGCATTGGCGCTAGCTTCTTCCGTGTTTTTTACAAGTAGTCAACCCAATCAATTTTCTTCACCGAATATTGAGACTGCAAAAGAGCAGGTAGTTGCTCCAGCATTCGGCGATACTCAAAATGCACTTCCTGCAACTGAAGCAGCTCCTGCTGATTCTGCTGCAAAAAAATAAGTCAAGACTTTCTTAAAAAATTTAGAGCCTTACTGTTCAGTAAGGCTCTTTTTTTGGTATACTGCCACATAGAAGGCGGTAAAGGCAAAAAAAGAGAAAAATTGGCAGATAGAACCGGAGGAAAAAATGCCTTTTCTGTCGGAAAACCAATGGTTTCCCGTCGATTTGTCAGAATTAAGTCAAGATCAAGCCTTGGCATAAGAAGTGCAGGTAGGTGCCTGTAAGATTACATAACCCTTAACATTTTATATCTATGTCAAAAGTGAACATCAAACCTCTTGCAGACCGCGTTTTGGTTGAGCCAGCAGCTGCAGAAGAAAAAACTGCTTCCGGTCTTTACATTCCGGACACTGCAAAAGAAAAGCCTCAAAAAGGTGTCGTTATTGCAGTAGGCAACGGAAAAAAGGATGAGCCATTGACCGTAAAAGTTGGAGACACTGTATTGTACGGCAAATATTCCGGCACAGAATTGAGCGTCGATGGAAATGACTACCTCATCATGAGAGAGTCCGATATTTTCGCAATCCTATAATTAGAATAGTACACCCTGAAAAAAACTAAAAAAAATGGCTAAACAACTATTTTTCGATACTGACGCTAGAGATCGACTCAAAAAAGGCGTCGATGCACTTGCTGATGCAGTAAAAGTAACCCTTGGCCCTAAGGGAAGAAATGTCATCATTGATAAAAAATTTGGTGCCCCAACCATCACGAAAGATGGGGTTTCTGTAGCTAAAGAAATTGAGCTAAAGGAGCCTATCGAAAACATGGGAGCCCAGCTTGTAAAAGAAGTAGCATCCAAAACTGCAGATCAAGCGGGTGACGGAACTACTACTGCTACCGTATTGACTCAAGCGATTTTTAACGTAGGGATCAAAAACGTAGCTGCTGGCGCAAACCCAATGGATTTGAAGCGTGGCATCGACAAGGCAGTAGCAGCAGTTGTAGCTGAATTGAAGGCCAACTCTAAGCCAATCTCTACTTCCAAAGAAATCGCTCAGGTAGCAACTGTTTCTGCAAACAACGACGAGGAAATCGGTAAAATGATTGCTGATGCCATGGATAAAGTTGGCAAAGACGGCGTAATCACTGTTGAAGAAGCAAAAGGAACTGAAACCGAAGTGAAGACTGTAGAAGGTATGCAGTTTGACAGAGGTTACCTCTCCCCTTACTTCGTGACCAACACGGAGAAAATGGAAGTGGAATTGGATCATCCGTATATCTTGATCTACGACAAGAAGATTTCTTCCATGAAAGAATTGCTTCCTGTACTTGAGCCAGTAGCTCAGTCTGGAAAGCCGCTTTTGATCATCGCAGAAGATGTTGATGGTGAAGCACTTGCTACACTTGTAGTAAACAAAATCAGAGGTGCATTGAAAGTAGCAGCTGTGAAGGCTCCTGGATTCGGTGACCGTAGAAAGGCCATGTTGGAAGACATCGCAATCCTTACTGGTGGAACAGTGATCTCTGAAGAGAGAGGCTTCAAGCTAGAAAATGCTACCCCAGACATGTTGGGAAGAGCAGAGAAAATCAACATCGATAAAGACAACACCACACTTGTAAATGGTGCTGGTGACAAGGGTGCGATCAAAGGAAGAATTGCTGAGATCAAAGCTCAAATCGAAAAAACAACTTCTGACTACGACAGAGAGAAATTGCAAGAGCGCCTTGCTAAACTTTCTGGCGGTGTAGCGATCCTTTACATTGGTGCAGCTACTGAAGTAGAAATGAAGGAAAAGAAAGACCGTGTAGACGATGCCTTGCATGCGACTAGAGCAGCTGTTCAAGAAGGTGTAGTTGTAGGTGGTGGTGTAGCCCTAATTAGAGCTGCTTCTGCCCTTGACAACCTAAAAGGTGCAAACGAAGATCAAGACACTGGTATCAACATTGTTCGCATTGCGATCGAAGCTCCATTGAGAACTATTGTGAGCAACGCCGGTGGCGAACCTTCTGTAGTGGTGAATAAGATTCGTGACAACAAAGGAAACTTTGGTTACAACGCCAGAACTGACAAATACGAAGACCTAATTAAGGCGGGAGTTATTGACCCAACAAAGGTTACTCGTCTTGCGTTGGAAAATGCAGCGTCTATTGCAGCCTTGCTTTTGACTACTGAGTGTGTGGTAGCAGACGTGAAGGAAGAAGGTCCAGCTATGCCTCCAATGGGTGGCGGCGGAATGGGCGGCATGATGTAATTCAAACTGCTTTTACAAAGAAAAAGGAGATCCAATTGGATCTCCTTTTTTTGTTGGCAACCTTTCGAGTTTCTATCCTTCTTTAATCCTAGAAGAACTTACTTCTGAGTAGTATCCTGAATGAACTTTTTCAAGTCTTCTCTGAATAATTTTGCAGAAGGCAAATGCGTGTACATCATGTGGCCTGCCTCGTAATACGTCATCTTGATTCGATCGGTGGCGGAAGCAGGTAAACCCATGTGGGAAATCGAGTGCTCCACGCCGTGGAAAACAGTAGCCAAGTCGTAGTAGCCATTCATGATCAAAATCTCCACGTGTGGATCCTTGCTCAAGGCTTCCGCCATGTCTGGTACTGTGGTCACGGCGGCATCAGCACCCCAGAAATTATTTCCTTGATGCTTCCAATCCCATTTAAACCCTTCTTTAGCGTAGGCAGAGGTGGCATATTGGAGGTCCTTGCTCACCCCTAAGCTGCCGTGAAAGTAATCCAAAAAGCCCATGGTGTAAGCCGGTGAAATGGCATCACTTTGAGGATCTGTAAAGGCAGACATGGCCATAGGGTCCAGGTTGATCCCCTTGTAACGGGAATCCAATCGACCTACAGTCATTCCTTCTTCCCGAAGTAATTCTTGGTAATACTCTCCTGGAGTGATTCGAAGGTCTGCACGCTCCCATACCTTGGCTGCAATGCCTGTGTATTCTTCCAACTTTGCAGCAATCTCAGTTTTTTCTGTGGCAGCAAGCCGGTTTCCTTTAAATAAGGACGGCGCGTATACATTTTCAACAAATTCTCTCACCTCCTGTACAAAAGAGGGAAGATCCTTCCCTTTGTCAGCTACCTTGTTGTGGTACCAGCTGGTAGCAGCTATTGTCGGCAGGTACACGCTGTAAGGCAAGTCCTCATTTGGAGCAAAAAACAGGGTGCGCAGGTCAAAAACCGCGGACACCATGATCACCCCATTCAATGCGTATCCTTTGTCCAACAGGTAATTCATCACCCCAGCATTTCGGAAGGTGCCGTAGCTCTCGCCCAAAATGTATTTGGGAGAATTGAGTCGGCCATGTTCCTTCAAAAACTGCATGATAAACAAGCTGGTGCTGCGAATATCCTGATCTACTCCCCAGAAATCAGCTCCTTTTGCATCACCTATGGGTACACTAAGGCCTGTGCCTACGGGATCCATCATGACCACATCGGCCACATCTAGAATGGAAAACTCATTATTAGTCAGCTGGTAAGGTGCTGCAGCATTGTAGTTGGGATCTTCTACCACGATTCGCTTGGGGCCCATAACGCCCATGTGCAACCAATATGAAGAAGATCCTGGACCTCCATTGAATGCAAAGACAATGGGACGGTTTTTCTCTGGGTTTTCTTTGAAGTATGCAGTAAATCCAAAAAGAGCGATTGGACGATTATTCTCGTCTTTCAACTCCATAGTTCCTGCCTTGGCAAGAAGAGGAATCACCTTGCCATCCAAGGTTACCGACTGTTTGGACTCCGCCACCTGAGCTTTGGGTGTAGCGAGGGTTCCCGATTCTTTGCTGCTCTGCGCAACAGAAACCCCTGAAATAAACAAAAAGAGCACAAGTACATTTAATTTCATACAAATAGCTTTTAGAATATGGATTTTTGAAGTTAGATCCCAGATTTGGCACTTCATTCTACTCAAAAAAGAAGACCTAGATGGGAGTTTTTTTATACTTGGAATTTATTGTTTGTATACTTTACCTTCTTTCATCACGAAGAATACTTCCTTTAAGGCTTTGATATCTTGGTCAGGGTTCCCGCGAACAGCAATGATATCTGCGAGTTTGCCTGGCTCCAAGCTACCCAATTTATCTTCTACCCCCATGAGCAAAGCGCCATTTAAAGTAGCAGTTTGGATAGCTTCCAAATTTGGCATACCTACTTCTGTCATGTAGATGAATTCCCGATAGTTGTCCCCATGAGGGAATACACCTGCATCAGTCCCAAAAGCTATTTTAACCCCTTTTTTATAGGCAGTTGCAAAAGTTTGCTGGATTTGAGCGCCAATTTTCATGGCTTTATCGCGGACAACTGGAGGATAATAGCCTGGGATTTTTGCATATTCTGCAGCAGACATGCCGGCAGTGACTGTAGGCACAAGCCAGGTTCCTGCTGCAACCATTTGATCCATGGTTCCTTCGGACATGAGGGTTCCATGTTCAATGGAATGAATACCCGCTTTCACGGCACGCTTCATGCCTTCGTCTCCGTGGGCATGGGCGGCTAC
This sequence comes from Bacteroidota bacterium, assembly GCA_041175425.1. Classification (GTDB taxonomy): domain Bacteria; phylum Bacteroidota; class Bacteroidia; order Cytophagales; family Cyclobacteriaceae; genus Algoriphagus. Next base: position 14,397 of record JBEDEY010000207.1, read on the forward strand.
GTGCATGCCAAAATCTTTGGCTGTCTCCACTACTGCTTCCAATTCGTCTTGCTGAAACTGTGGGGCTGAACCATCACGTGCTACTGAAAGCACACCACCAGTGGCAGTTACTTTGATGACATCAGAGCCATACTTTACCGCTTGACGCACAGCTTTTCGAGCATCGTAAGGACCATTTATAACGCCAGACTCTGGCCCTGGATCCCCCATCAAGTCACGCTTTACCCCATTGGTAGGGTCGGCATGGCCTCCGGTAGGTGCAATCGACTTTCCTGCGGTGTAGATGCGAGGCCCCACTACCAATCCTGCATTGATGGCATTCCGAAGCGAAATATTAACCCCAGTTCCCCCCATGTCTCGTACTGTTGTAAATCCAGCCATTAAAGTAACATGAGCGAAAGGCAAAGCCTTGTAGGCGACATCTGCTTCATTGTCTCGAAAGCCATCCGCATAGCGCGTTGGGCTCGTTTGATTCTCGATATGGACGTGCATGTCCATCAAGCCGGGCATAACCGTGGCTTTCTTTAGGTCATGCACTATTGCTCCCTTGCTCGGAGTTTGGTAGCCAGCGCTTACCGAAAGGATGGTTCCCCCTTCCACCACGATGGTTTGCTCGGTAAGGACTTTTTTGTTTTTGACATCAATCAATCTACCTGCATGGATGTAAGTAGTTTGCGCATAGGAAGCCCAGGTAAAACCCAGAGCAAGTAAAGTGAGAAAGGTTTTTTTCATAAGTTCAGTAAGTAATGCTGCTAAGCAAGTTAATGCAATTGGTAGAGAAGTTCTTCTCCGACCTTCAACGGATAGCAACGTTCATGTAAATGCATCCGATTTTTTTGGGCAAAAAAGTGAGCCCTCCATTCTCTTGGCCACATACTTCGTGGCATGGCAACGACTGGAACCTAAAAAAACAATTTTTTTCAGGGATAGGTACTTAGAAAGTATTTTTGGCTATGTTTGCACCACTTCAAAGCAAAAGCGCTTTGGAACAAGTTCGGGGTGTAGCGTAGCCCGGTATCGCGCCACATTTGGGATGTGGAGGTCGTAGGTTCGAATCCTGCCACCCCGACTTTATTTGACTAGAAGTAGTCACCAGGTCCTGTAGCTCAACTGGACAGAGCAACTGCCTTCTAAGCAGTAGGTTTCAGGTTCGAGTCCTGACAGGATCACGATAAAAAGCGGAATGACCTTCCGCTTTTTATTTTGAAAAGCGTAGTCGCTTTTCAATTAAACTTAGAAAGTACCGATTCCGTAGCTCAGCTGGTAGAGCAATACACTTTTAATGTATGGGTCCTGGGTTCGAATCCCAGCGGGATCACAAAAAAGCAGACTAAAACTAGTCTGCTTTTTTTATTCCACTCAGTTTATGAGGCTTTTAAAAAAAAACCACATAG
>JBEDEY010000208.1:0-3445 GCA_041175425.1 Bacteroidota bacterium
TTGGACTCCGCCAAGTGGTTTATTGATGCGATCAAACAACGGCAAAACACCTTGCTTCGAACCATGGAAGCGATTTTGCAGTACCAAACTCCTTTTTTTGTAGATGGAGATGAGGCGGCCCTTCGTCCCATGATCCTAAAAGACATCGCGGAAAGAATTGACATGGATATTTCTACGGTCTCCCGAGTGGCGAATAGCAAATCCATTCAAACCGAGTTTGGGGTGTTTCCTTTGAAGTATTTTTTCTCGGAGGGCATCGCTACCGACAGTGGAGAGGATGTAAGTAACCGGGAGGTGAAATCCGTGCTCCAGGGCATGGTGGATGCAGAAGACAAAAAGAGGCCTTTGTCTGACGACAAGCTGGTCAAGATGCTGAACAAAAAAGGCTACAATATTGCCCGTCGTACGGTCGCCAAGTACCGGGAGCAACTTCAGATCCCTGTGGCTCGATTACGAAAAGAACTCTAGTGGTACGGAAACTGGCGCTTCTGCTTTCGGTGGTGTTTCAACCCTTGCTGATGCCTTCTTTGGTGTTTGGCTTGCTCTTTTTTGCGGTACCCCAGGCGAGCAGTATTCCCGAATCTTTTAAGGCTCGGCTTTTTTATTTGATTGTGACTTCCACCCTTTTGATTCCCATGGTCCTGATGCTTGGTCTTCGCTGGAGTGGCATGGTCAAAAGCTTGCACTTTGAAGAAAAAAGTGAACGCAGGACTCCCTTTATTTTGGTTACGCTATTTTACCTGCTGACTACTTACTTTTTGAAGGAAAAGACCGAACTGGACCCGATTCTGTGGCAGGGCATGGGAATCATTACTTTTTCAGTCGCCTTGTTGACGGGGGTTACTTTTTTTTGGAAGATGTCTGCTCATACGACCGGTATTGGTGGAGTGTTGGGGGTGCTGGCGGTCTTTGGGATGTATTTCCCTTCCTTGGATTTGGCCTACCTGCTGGTGGCGACCCTGCTGTTGGGAGGCCTAGTCGCCTCGGCTCGACTGTATTTGGATGCGCATCGGCCTGCGGAAGTGTATGTGGGCCTTTTGGTAGGATTTGCAATCTGCTGGATGGGTTTTGCCTGGATTTACGGATTCTAACTCAGTTAAGAATTACAAAATCAACCGACCCGATAAGCAAAAAAAAAACTCCCTTGGTAGGGAGTTTTGATTTTTAGGCTTGAACGCCTTCTTTTTAGAATAATCCGATGGCTAGGCCAAAGCTAACTTGGTTTGCTTCAGTTTTGAATGGACCTCTGTCGGCCTGCCATACGGGGTTGAGGTAATACGTAGACCACACATAAAATCCAGGGCTTCCTGCTTTTAGATTTAGGCCATAGCGAATTTTCTCTAAGCCATAGTTCTCGGCTTGCTTGACTTTAACTGCGCCTGTGGTCGGGGAGTCAAACGACACCTTGGTATGGGATTGGTATAGAAACCCTACTCGGGCGCCGAGGCTTACGCGGAAGCTTTTGCTGTAGTCCTTTTTGTTGACATTGTATTGCAGATCTACGGGTATCTCCAGGTAGTTTGCGGCTAGGTTGTTGGTTTTTACTTCGATGTTGGTCCCGTAGACGCTCGATACTTTCTTCAATACTGAAGATTCAGCACCTAGGGTGCTGCTGCGAAATAGGTTTTGGTCGTCCTTGAAGGAGAATTTGTTGGTAGCGATTCCAATTCCTGGGCTGAGGACAAAGCCGGACTCATCTCCAAAGATTTTGAATGGCTTTTGGTAAAAGACATTAAAGGATCGAGATCCAAAAAAATTGAGGGCGATGTCAGCAGGTCTATTGGTCAGTTGGTTGAATCCAAACTCAATGCTCAAGTCATTGGGGATGTTGGGGCGTCCGCCGATTGGCGTTTTGGGGCTTGCAGGAGCGGAATCTTGTGCTTGAGCCTGTAGTGTAATTGCTAGCAAGGCAAGCGTGAGTATTTTTTTCATCAAAGAAGTTTCTTTTCAAGAGGATGTGGGCAAAAATATAAAATTCGCAAGGATTTATGCGCCTGTTGGTCTTAATTATTGTTATAGATTATCCGCTAGTTGATGAATTGCTGTAGATTAAACAGCGAAAGTGGCGGCTAATCGTCGACGGCTGATAGACCACGGTCCACAGCCCATTTTTAGGAACCTCAGTCATTTCTAGTGGCTGCTTATTTTTTCAATGACTGGATAGGTCTGATTTATCAATTGCGGGGGAAGTGTAATTCTAGGATTTTCTAGAATTCTTCTGTCGATCTTTTTGGATGGAAAAAATTAATACGTACTTTTGGGGTCTCAAATGGCTTCGTAGCTCAACTGAATAGAGCACCTGATTACGGCTCAGGAGGTTTCAAGTTTGAATCTTGACGAGGTCACTAGCCCTAGCTTCTAAGAAGTTAGGGTTTTTTTATAGCTGTTTCTCAGTAAAGAGCTCTCTCAAATTTTCTGACGATCCATTTTTTATCAGAATCCAAAAAAAAAGTAGTCCACTCCGATCTTTACTTGGTTAACCATTCGTATATCCCAACAAGAATTCTAAGGACTAGGTAAATTCCTCCAATAACTAAGGCTGCTTTGAAAGCAAACCTCCATTTTTAAACTGTGTCAAAAAAATATCCGTATAAGTCTTTAGTTTAATTCTACAGGATTTACTCCTTTTTATTGAAAACCTTGTAGACTTAACTATTTCTGATTTACGCTTATAGAGATAAGGTAGTTTTCACCCGGCTTTAGGGAAATTTCTAAAGGCTTTTTCTCTTCCTGTACAACCTCTTGAATTCCCTGATGGCGGCCACTTTTATCAAATTCCTCAAAGGAGCCAAACTTTAAATAAGGCTTTAGATATTGGGGGATATAGGGAATATACTCTGTCAATGAAATTGTTTTTAGTATACCAGTGGGATCTTGTACGGTGTAGTATTTATGTCTTCCAAATTGCTCTGTGTTATCAAACAGCTTCCATTCCCCAAAGGGAATAAATGGAATTACAGCCACCTGATTATTGAAATAAACAGTTATTCTTCTGCCTGGATGCTCTGTTTCATATCTACTCAAGATCAAGTACTGAGGCTGAACTCCAATGGCATTCACCAACTTATTATGTTTGTTGATTACTTCATCTTTTACACTATACCAATGGGTGACTACTTTTCTGTGGTCGAAAAAGTCAGAGTCAGTCCACTCCAATAGCTCTTTTTCTTTTTTAAGGTATTGTTCCATTTTTGATGAAGATCAATAAATAATTTTCCGCTTATTTTTTTGTCAATACTTATTATTTCACAACCGTTATACCTTTCGACCATTACGGTAATTTTCACTTTTATTTAGCTCACCGTTATAGTGGAATGACTCCCAAATCCCATTTTTAAGGTCATTGAGATAATTCCCTTTTTCCTCTACTATCCCGTTGTCATGATAGGATTCCCAAAGTCCATCTTTTTTATCATTGACATAATTCTCTTTAGATTCTAATTGA
>JBEDEY010000209.1:0-4299 GCA_041175425.1 Bacteroidota bacterium
GTTGGCAAATTTGATTGGGCCTTGGCTCCTGGATACATTTTGGTGCAGTTTGGCGGAGCGATGCTTGGTTCGGGATTGGCATGGGCCATGTACCGGCATCATTTTGACCTTACAGATGATCCCGGATTGAAAAAAGGCGTCTTTTGTACAGATCCCACGGTACGGAATTTTTCGACCAGTGTGCTTTCAGAAGCGCTGGGTACTTTTGTATTGGTCTTTGTGATTCTTTACATCGCTGGAGCCAACCTGGAAGATACAGGTAAAACCCCCATCGGCTTGGGTTCCATTGGCGCACTTCCAGTTACCTTCTTAGTTTGGGGCATCGGCTTGGCATTGGGAGGTACGACCGGCTATGCCATCAACCCTGCCCGTGACTTGGGCCCGAGAATCATGCATCAGCTCCTTCCCATCAAAGGCAAGGGAGACTCAGATTGGGGATATGCTTGGGTACCTGTTGTGGGCCCGATTCTAGGTGCACTTTTGGCTGCAGGATTGTTTCTTGTGGTTGGGAATTAGTTTAAACTCGAGTAGACCATGACCAAAGAGACTGCCATCAAACTGTTTGAAGAAAAGCAAGTGCGCAGCATTTGGGACGACACGCAAGAGAAATGGTATATCTCTATTGTGGATGTAATTGCATTACTCACAGAAAGTAGTGATGCAAATGCCTATTGGAGAAAGCTTAAACAAAGATTAAAAGAAGAAGGAAATGAAACCGTGACGAATTGTCACGGTTTGAAAATGCTGGCTGCCGACGGCAAAATGCGAATGACCGATGTAGCTGATGTCGAGCAACTTTTTCGTTTAATACAATCCATTCCATCGCCCAAAGCAGAGCCCTTTAAGGTATGGTTGGCTCAGGTAGGATCAGAACGATTGGATGAAATGCAAGATCCAGAATTAAGTATAGACCGGGGGTTGGAGCAATACCTAAAACTTGGCTACTCTGAAAACTGGATCAACCAACGATTGAAAAGCATTGAGATACGCAAAGAGCTCACCGATGAATGGAAAAAATGAGGATTGAAAGAAGGAGTGCAGTTTGCTACACTCACCGATATTATTTCCAAAGCCTGGAGCGACAAAACCACCAAAGAGTATAAAGTCCTAAAAGGTTTAAAAAAGGAGAATTTGCGGGATAACATGACCAATACCGAGTTGATCTTGAACATGCTTGCAGAAGCCTCTACAAAAGAAATCTCGGCGGCCACCAATCCAAAAGATTTTGATGAAAATAAGAAAGTTGCCAAACAAGGTGGTAATGTAGCAAAAGTGGCAAGGTTGGAATTGGAAGATAAGACAGGTAAAAAAATAGTAACCTCTTTGAATGCCAAAGATGCTTTGAAAGCACTGCCTGAAGAGAATAATAAACCCAAAAAGAATAAGGGAAAATAGCAGCTCATTAAAGCTGCAGAATTACAAAAAAGAACCCAAAAACAAGAGTATAGTATCCACCTCTTTTTGAAGTAATTAACCGCATAAATACATAGAAAAAAACCTATGTATGGCCTTTTTCTACTGAAGTTTTCTAAACTGTTTCAACCAATAGCCGAAAAATTCTAAGCCCTTACCCGCTCTCCTATCCAAAAAATCCCTGTACTGGAGAAAGTAGAAGTGCCTTCTGGAACTTCGATTTGAGTCAAGTACTGGACTGGGAAAAGGAGTTGGCCATTCGCATTGGAAATTTCCAAAGGCTGATTTTCTGCCGCCAAAATCTGAATTTCTGATGCCGCAAACCACTTCGAAAACTTCCCTCCTTTGACCGGGTAGTATTTCCAATCCCCATCCACTAGCGTCAAATCGAGGAGGCTTGTCTTTTCTTCCAAATCCCGGTGATTTTGATGATTAAACCCCACCAAATGCACCCCTTTGTGCTGGGACGCAAGGAGGTAATGCAACCCTTCATCCAACCCACTTAAAGCCGAAACAGTCAAAAAACGGAGCGGATATTGTTCTTCCAGCAAGTGCCTATTTTCCTCTTGATAAGAAGAAGTGGCCAAAACCACATCGATTTTTATCCCCCAACTGAGAACGAGGTCCACACTTTCTTGGTCTACAAGAAGGGTAGGCGACCATTCCAAAAGTGAAGCAACGCTTTCAAAATTGATCCCGCTGGGATTCAATATAAAAACTGCCGGTTCCTGCTGCTCCTTGACAAAGTGGTGACTTGACATCAGCTCCAGAGTTTTTGGTAAAAATGAAAGACGTTTTGATATGCCAATTTTCCAAGCTGCCCATCCGATAGCTCCTGACTGAGGTGCTTGAGAATACTTGGGTATTTGCTCGCGTTTTCAGCCAGAGGAAAATAAAAAGGGTGACGGCTTGGGTCTGGAAAATCCTGGGTATAAAAAAAGTCTGCTCCAAAGGCAATCGCCTGCTCATTGAGCTTGGAACCATAGATTAAGTGTTCAAATAGTCTTTCTGGCTGCTCATTATCCAAAAAGGCACGAAGAAAATTGACCCCAATGATGCCTCCACGATGGATGATCTCCTGCGCAAATTCATCGCTCAAATTTCGCTTGTGGTCCCAAATACTTCGGAAATTGGAGTGACTAGCCAGCACTGGTATTGGCAAATGGTGTCGGTCGATGTGATGCAAAATTCCCTCCGCCAACAAGTCTGAGGTATGGGAGAGGTCTATGGGGATTCGTTTGCCCGCTAGGTAGTCGAGCAAGCGTTTGCCATCTTCTTTCAAGCCAATTCCTTCGGTGTAGTTGCCTCCACCAAAGCGATTTTCGGTATGGTGGGTAAGGCTGATGTAGGCAAGTGAACCCACCTTGTCGAGCAAGGCATCAAACTGGGCATAGATTTCCTTCCAACTGGCAGTTGCTGTGCCTATGCCAGCAGCATTTTCAATGGAAGCAATAATTCCTAGTTGCTCGGTGGTCTCCAGCTGCTGCTGAAAGGCGGCATCCCATCTACGTACCTTATCCGGATGGTCTTCAAGAAGTTGAACAAAAATAGCAGCTTGCTGGCTTGCCAATTCCATGCTCCCCGAATGTACATCCGTGTAGATGGCCATCACCTGCGCCCGTACTCCCCCAGCCATAAGCCAAGGAAAGGCACAAGCGATTTGATCGGGATCAAAGGGATCTGCCTTTGGAACCTTCGCCATAAAGGAAAGTAAATCGCAATGCAGGTCCGCAATGGGGTAGGTCATGGAGTTGGGAGTCTTGACACAAATTAAGCCAAAAAAAGGAAAGCATGAGCGGCCCGTCGAAGACTTTGAACCTATTTTGTAGGTATCTTTCGAAAAAAAATGAGTTAAATTTTCCGTCCAACGAATTAGTCAGCCAAAAAAAACTAAAGAAGCACAAACAAAACTTTGCACATTTATTTAAAGAATAGACACCCAATATCCCCTTCCACAATGACCCCCTTCCCTCACTACCAATACACCGAATCTTTTGCCAAAGGGCTAGATGCATTGGATCCCTTGGCAAATTTCCGAACCCGCTTTCACTTCCCCAAAATCAATGGAAAAGATGCCCTGTACTTCTGCGGCAATTCCCTAGGCCTACAGCCAAAGACTGCTGCTGCCTACCTTGAAAAGGAGTTGGCTGCTTGGGCAAACATGGGGGTAGATGGATATTTTCATGGGGAAGATCCTTGGTATTCGGTACGGAAGAAATCAAAGCCCATTTTGGCTCAAATACTAGGTGCCTTGCCCGAGGAGGTGGTCGCAATGAATTACCTTTCGGTCAATCTGCACCTATTGATGGTTTCCTTTTACCAGCCCACCCCTACTCGGTTTAAAATCATCGTGGAAGGCGGAGCCTTTCCTTCGGACCAATACATGCTGGAAACTCAAATCAAGTTTCATGGTCTCGATCCCAAAGAAGTGTTGGTGGAATTGCTGCCGAGAACAGGGGAGTTTACCTTGCGTACCGAAGATATTGTCGAAGAGATTCGCAAGCAAGGTTCCTCCCTTGCGATGGTCAATATGGCTGGAATCCAATATTACACGGGGCAACTTTTTGACATCCAAGCCATCACCCAAGCGGCTCATGAAGTTGGTGCGGTAGCTGGATTTGATTTGGCCCATGCAGTTGGAAATGCTCCACTACAACTTCACGACTGGGATGTAGATTTTGCAACATGGTGCAGCTACAAATATTTGAATTCTGGACCAGGTAATGTCTCTGGAATTTTTGTTCACCAACGGTTTGCTGATCGATCTGACCTTCCTCGATTTGCAGGCTGGTGGGGCCATAGTGAAGCGGAGCGCTTCAAAATGGAAAAAGGATTTCAACCCATGCATGGAGCCGACGGTTGGCAACTTGCTTGTTCCAACGTCCT
>JBEDEY010000210.1:0-17500 GCA_041175425.1 Bacteroidota bacterium
GAAATGCGCTCCAAGTCTCCACCTATGGATCCCTCAAAGAAAAACAGGGGCATCCACGGTTCGTAATGCGTGATTACCTGTGGCTTTACTTCTGGATGCGTATGTAGGTAATAGTTGATGCCATCCGCAAAGGCCACGCACAATTCCTTCAACCAATCTGGTGCTTGGCTATATGCTTTTTGTGCCTCCTCTGTAGTCATGTAAAGCTGCGCACGCAGGTCAGAGTACAATTCCTTCTCTCCTTCGAGTTCGGCCAGTCTTCCAATTGCCCACAAGTAATTGCGCTCTACCCTTCTGAAATCATCCTCACACTGCGCGTACAATAAGCCAAAAACCGTCGTTGCATCTGTGGAGCCATAGATATGAGGAACACCAAAATCATCGCGAATGATCTCTACTTTTTTTGCTTGAGATTCCCAACGCTCCCTTTCCAGTTGTTGGGCTGTGACGGCAGAAGCAAAGAGGAGGAATACAATAAACGTGCGGGTCAGAAAAAGTAAAAATTTCATGCTAGATTTATTTGAACTTTCAAGGTAGTATTTTTTAAAATCAGTGGCTAATTGGTTCATTTAAACCTGAAAATCGAATCCGCAAAATCTCCTAAGGAGCAGCCTCAAGCAGCTTGGAATGAATTTGATTTTTAATTGGGTTCTCCCCTTCCTTTTTCTAAAAAAATGGATTTTTTAGCTCATTTATGCCTATTTTTAACTTTTTAAAATCGTCAAACCATGAAAAAACTTGCCGTATTCACGTCAGGTGGTGATGCACCTGGAATGAATGCCTGTATTCGCGCAGTGGTGAGAACTGCCATCTACCACGGGCTAGAAATCTATGGGATCAACAGAGGCTATGAAGGGATGATTGAGGGGGACATCAAGCGAATGCATTCCTATTCCGTTTCCAACATCGTTCAACGTGGAGGAACAATCCTAAAATCTGCTCGTTCCATGGAATTCATGACTCCTGAAGGAAGAAAAAAGGCTTTTGATCACTTGCAAAATCATGGGATAGAAGGATTGGTCGCCATTGGTGGAGACGGAACCTTCACTGGTGCCAAGGTATTTTTTGAGGAGTTTGGAATCCCTACGGTGGGATGCCCAGGCACCATTGACAACGACATTTTTGGAACAGATTATACCATTGGCTTCGACACAGCAGTGAACACGGCTCTGGATGCCATCGACAAAATTCGAGATACTGCAGCTGCTCACGACCGGGTATTTTTCATTGAAGTGATGGGAAGAGATGCTGGTTTTATTGCAGTTGAATCTGGAATTGGTGGTGGTGCAGAATTTGTATTGGTACCTGAAACTAAAACGGATATCAACCAAATTGTCAAGTCGTTAAAAAATCTCAGAAAAAGTAAAAGTTCAAGTATTATCGTAGTTGCTGAAGGCGATGAATTGGGTTCAGCAGAAACGATTATGAAACTGGTAAAAGAAAAAATCCAAGACCCTACCAAAGATTTTAAGGTAACCACCTTAGGTCATATTCAGCGTGGCGGAAAGCCTACCGCGCGGGATCGTGTCTTGGCTAGTCGCTGTGGAATGGCAGCAGTAGAAGGGCTACTTGCCGGAAAAACAAATTGCATGGCAGGCGTGATGAGCGGGCAAGTGGTGTATACCCCATTTGAAGATTGCATAGGCAAACCCAAAACACTTATTCCAGATCACTTGAAATTAATTCAACTACTTAGCATTTAATATGGGCTTTATTCCTTTGTTTTTAACTGCTTCAGGGGCATGTCTCCTTTTCTTCCTAACGGTAAGGCAATACATGCTGGGAAAATTAACCTTCCAAAGAAATTTAGCTTCCCAACTCGCCCAAGCCCATCCTGAACTCGGGATTGCAGCGGGTGAACTCATAAATCCGGAGAAAATTCAACAGCTATTGAAAGAAAAGGCCCCTCAAAATTCAATTCCGCAAAGCAGCATTGAACAATTAAGAGCCATGAAAGTGAATCAATACCAGTTCAATGCATTAATCAAAAAAGCACCTTACAACTGGGTGGCTGCTTTTGGAGGATTTAAGCCGATTTGATCCCTTAGATATTCAAAAATTTCAAGTTCCTGATTAGGATGAAACCAGCGTATCAGGGGATCCCTACGAAACCAAGTGAGCTGCCTTTTGGCATAGCGCCTGGAATTACGCTTCAGCAATCGAACCATTTCTTGCTCGTCGTACTTGCCCTCCAAAAAATCGAATATTTCGGTGTAGCCTAGGGTTTGAAGTGCATTCAATCCCCTATTCGGAAACAATCCCTGCACTTCTTCAAATAAGCCCTCGCTAAGCATCAATTCCATTCGCTGGTCAATACGCTGGTAGAGCTCTTCTCTTGGCCTGTCCAATCCAATTTTTACAATTTCAAAAGGTCGCTTAACCTTAGTTTTAGTTCGGAAGGAACTGAATTTCAATCCAGTACCCCGCCAAATCTCCAAAGCGCGCATCAAGCGCTGTGGATTGGCACGATCCACTTGGGCATAAAACTCCGGGTCAATGGCCTCAACAGATCCCTGAAGCCAGCTTAGGCCTTTCTCCTCAAATTCTTGGATGATTTCAACTCGAATTTCTGGAGACACCTCCGGAATTGCATCTAGGCCATTGGCAATCACATCTGTAAAAAGACCTGTTCCACCCGTCATCAAGACCACTTGCTTGGTTTGAAATAAGTCTTCCAGCAATGCCAATGCATCTTCCTCATAGTCACGCACATCGTAAGACTCTTGGATCGATAAGGTATTGATGAAGTGATGCGGAATTTGGGCAAGCTCCTCTGCGCTTGGCTTAGCGGTACCCAGATTCATTTCTCGATAAAATTGCCGGCTATCGCAGGAAAGAATCTCCGTCTCGAATTTTTTGGCTAGCTTTAAACAGAAGTCCGATTTACCAACAGCTGTTGGCCCTACGACAAGAATTAAATACTTAGGGTCGGTTGGCATTACTCAATTTTTAAAACTTAAAAGTCAGCAGGTTTGGGATGAAAAGCAAAAATATCTTGATCGTAGAAAATAAGGAGCAAGATCGAAAGCTGATGGAACACTTGATTGGACAGGTTCATGCCTTCCAAAGTTTTGATCAGGGTACGGTTGCTTTGTCCCAATTGGCAATTCAGAATCCTGATTTGATTCTAATTTCCCTTCAACTCCTGGATATCGAGCCCATTTTATTTTTACAAAAGTTGAAAGCACTCGGTAATCATTCCTGCCGAGTGGTGGGTCTCATTTCAAGCACTGAGCAGCAGCAGATTCCCTACTTCAGAGCACTTGGCTTTGAGGAGTTTATTTCAAAGCCCATCCGTCCCAAAGAGTTTATCCCAAAGATTCAAAGTTTGTTGGTCCTACCAGAAAAAACTGGAGCGAATGGAAGAGAAAACCCGAGTTCAGGTCCAATTCTTAATCCCGAGATTTACCAACAACTGCTTCGCTTGAGTTCAAAAGAAGTAATTCTTCAAGTCTTTTCAGACTTTGCAGAAGAATGCGAAAACCTACTCCAGCTTTTGGAAAGGAGTAACGCAATTGAAACAACAGAAGAAATTACACGAGCCGTTCATACACTAAAAGGGAATTCAGGTACATTAGGGCTTGATAAACTCTTTGAGGCTGCCAGGTTCAGTGAATCCTTGGGGAAGCAGGGAAAAAGCATTGAATTTGCTGAAAGTCTTCACTACCTTAAGGCAGCAATAAAGGAGTTTCAAGAATTTTTAAAAAACGAACAAAGTTTGAATAATGTCTGATAAAATTAAGATTTTGGTAGGTGAAGATAGTTCCATCATTATCAACCTGACCAAAAGTGTTTTAGCCTTTGAGAATTACAGCATGAAAGCTGCTCGAAATGGGAAGCAGGTGCTGGAAATGCTTGAAGCCGAAGATTTTGACTTGATTTTGATGGACATCACGATGCCGCAAATGGATGGCATCGAATGTACCAAAGCAATTCGGAAATTGGCTGACGCTACAAAGAATAACATCCCCATCATCGCGATTACTGGAAATGCAGCCAATCATACTCCAGAAGATTTCCGAAAGTTTGGGTTTAATGAATTCATTCAGAAGCCATTGAATTATGATTTAGTGTTGGCTACGGTCAAAAAAATCTTGAGTTAACCCATGGCAATCAAATACACCAAAAACTTTTTGGACAAATTGGAAAATTTGTTTGCCGCCTCCTCCTACCACCTTCGCTACGAAAAAGGAAATTTCAAATCTGGGTATTGCTTACTCAAAGACACCAAAGTGGTGATCATCAACAAATACTTCCCCTTGGAAGGCAAAATCAATGCACTGATTGATATTCTTACCGAATTGGACTTTGATCCCAAAGAATTCAAAGAAAAAGTGAACCAAGATTTCCTTTCCGAATTACGCCAAACCACCCTTAAATTTTGACCATCACCTTTTTGGGAACAGGCACCTCCCAGGGAGTACCAGTCATCGGTTGCCCCTGCCCGGTGTGTCAATCCCTAGATTTTCGAAATAAAAGATTTCGAGCCTCCATTCACTTGGAGGTAATGGATCAATCTATTGTCATCGATACAGGTCCTGATTTTCGCATGCAAATGCTACGCGAAGGGATCAAAAAATTGGATGCTGTACTGTTTACTCACGAGCACAAAGACCACACTGCTGGCTTGGATGACATCCGCCCCTTTAATTATTACCAGCAAGCCGATATTCCGATATTTGGCCGACTAGCAGTTCTGGAGCAACTTCAGCGCGAATATGCCTACATCTTTAATGAAAAAAGATATCCAGGCGTACCACAGGTCGATTGCGTGGAAATTGATCACAACCCCTTTCAAATCAAGGGTGTGGGCATCACTCCTATTCCAGTGCTTCACTACAAGCTCCCTGTTTTAGGGTTTCGAATCGGGGACTTTAGCTACATCACGGATGCAAATCACATTCCTGAAGAGTCCTTCACACTACTTGAAGGGACTGAAATTTTGGTGCTCAATGCCTTGCAAAAGGAACCCCATATCTCCCATTTCACCTTGGATCAAGCCATTGAACAAGCACTGCGAATTGGGGCAAAAAAAACATATTTTACGCATATCTCACATCGCCTTGGTCTGCACGACGAGGTAGAAAAGGAGCTTCCTGAGGGGATGTTTTTGGCGTATGATGGACTAAAGCTATCGAGCTAACACATGCACTTGACCTATCACTTTCTGCGGTTTCTTGCGCCGGCATTATCTGATGCATTTGCTGGAAATACGATAGTTTCCTGCTTCTCTCAAAGTAAGGATGAACTAATTCTAGAAACTGAAGGTGCTCAGGGAACACAGTTTATTCGGGCACATTTACTGCCCCCGCAAGTTTACCTCTCCTTTCCAACCCAGTTTCACCGCGCCAAAAGAAATACCGTCAGCCTATTTGACTCTCTAATTGGCGAGCAAATTCTGTCCTGTAGCGCATTTTCCAATGAGCGAGCACTAAAATTTGAGCTCTCTTCTGGAAAAGTACTGGTGCTCAAACTCCATGGCAACCGCAGCAATTGTCTGCTGTACCTACCCAATGAAACTGAACCGGCTCTAATTTTCAGAAATGCCATTTCCGAAGATAAAAACTTGGATTGGAGGAGTTTAGACCGTGAACTAAACCTAAGTTTGGAACAGTTCATTTTTTTGGAAGGGAATGTTTCGCAGTTCCTCCCTACCCTCGGTCCAGTACCTAGAGCTTGGCTAAAGGAAAAGGGTTACCTGGAAAAAACCCTTTCAGAAAAATGGGTTTTGATGGAAGAATTGATAGACCTTCTCGATTGCCCACTGTACGCATTGGTGGAAAAAGAAGGAGAACTAATCTTAACTCTACTGCCTGAAGCTCAGGCTAAAGCTACATATTCGGACCCCATACTTGCCTGCAACGAACTTTTTTACCAGGCATTGGTATTGGGGAGTTTTGAAAAAGAGAAAAATAACTTACTGAAATCCTACCAGGAGCAGCTGAAAAGAACCCAAGCCTACCTCAAAAAATCCACGGAGAAATTAAAAGAGTTGAAAGATTCTCCTCCCCCCTCCCAGCTTGCTGATGTGATCATGGCTAATCTCCATGTTTTTGAAGATAACCCTGGCCCGGTCGAATTGGAAAATTTCTACACTGGCGAACCTGTAACGGTAAACCTAAAGCACAACCAAAAACCACAGGATTTGGCTGCTTCCCTGTATCGGAAATCTAAAAATAGACAGCTGGAATTGGATCAACTGGAAAAGACGCTTGCAGCAAAAAATGAACAGGCGATCGCGCTTCAAGCCTTATTGGATCGACTCAGTGAAGCCTCAGATTTCCGTGGATTGAAGGAGTTCAAAAAAGAACACAAGGAGGACCTTCCAGCTACAAAAAATGAAGTGGGCAGTCCATTCAAAGTGTTTGAAGTTGAAGGATTTACCATATGGGTCGGCAAATCTGCCAAAGACAATGACGAGATGCTCCGCAACTTTGTGCACAAAGACGACCTTTGGCTCCATGCTAGGCAAGTACCAGGATCTCATGTGATCATTCGAAAAAAAGGCATGCCTGCAGTACCTCAGCAGGTGGTGGAGCGAGCTGCCTCACTGGCTGCATTTTACTCCAAACTCAAAACAGATTCCCTGAGTCCTGTGATTGTAACAGAGGTCAAGTTTGTACGGAAAGTGAAGGGATCTGCACCTGGGTCGGTTGTGGTGGACCGAGAAAAAGTGATTTTGGTAGCGCCCAAGGGGCCTGACCAAGATACAGCATCCAACGCCTAATTTATTTTATTAACTTATTTGATTGGGTGTGAGCCAAAAAGTTATCCCTAGATTTTAGTACCATAGCACTAAAATCTAGGGAAAGAAAGTGATTTTAGCCTAGGTAAACGTCCGTAGGTTTCTTTTGGATCAAATTACGAAACATCACGCCAAGAAGGCCACTGCATCCACCCAAAATAAAGCCCAACACCGCAGTAAGTAGCATCAAGCTTAGACCTGAACCAAGCCCCATCAAAGCACCCATCTTGTCGGGTAATGTACTGGAAGTCACCGCTGAGATGTACAGCGTCTGACCCAACCAAACGAGCCCCATGCCAAGTCCTCCTCCCAAAAATCCTCCCCATACAGTCGGGCGAATTAATGCAGCTAGTGCCGTCACGGCAATCATCACCACCCAGTAAGGGGCTACGATGTTTAAAAATACCACCACTAAGGCGCTTAAGAGGGTAAATAATAGAAATTTCATGGTTGCCTTAGTTTAAAATAGTTTTGAACAATATTCCTTTTTGATCTCCCTTCTTCTTCAGACCAAAATCTACGTAATCGCCTTTGGCCCAGATGGGAATAAAATTATCGTAAAATCTGCTTCCTGGATTGCCGGATTGACCTCCAGGATAAATTCCAAAGGCCTGGATAGTCGATCCTAATTCCACTACCATTCTCCAGCTGGCACCATGTCTAGGACCTGTGGCGTTGAGGATCCCTGCCCCACCTCCAGTATATACATCTGGTACAGAGAAGGCTTTAAATGTAGGTACAAGGTGTTGAATTGTCGTTTTCTTGTAATCCGCCCAACCGTAATCCCCTTCCTTACTTTCCCACTTTTTCATAGCCACAAGCAAGGAATCAAACCCTACACGCACATGGTATTGAGCTGTTTGAACACCCTCAGCCATGTGTACATCAAAAATCGCATCCTCAGGAGTATCACGCATCAATGCAATCGTCTGGAAGTTATTGGGACGCACCACTGGCGCTCCTTGCTCCATTAATTCTCTCCAAACGCTCTCTGCTGTTTCTGCAAACCATATAGAATAAAGAGTTTGCCCTTTTTTGGCAGGATCAGCAAAAAAGTCCCATGCCTTCAAATCAGTCAAATACTTCTGTGCTTCCTTAGAAGAAGAGCCATAGGTAGCTAGTAAATTGAGCATGACCGGTAAAGATTCTTCCGCTTGGAGGTTGTAGGAATCGAACTGCAAGCCCTTCATGTCCTCCACTGTAATTTGATCCATTGCGGCTAGCTCGCGGTTCAACCTGCGGTTTCGGTAATGCTCGTACGAATTATCAAAAACATAATACGGATAGGTGCTATCTACGGGATGCTGGTTGGCAGAAGAAACAAATCCACGCTCAGGGTTGAGGGTATTCGCATTGTGTTCGAAAGGAATAAAACCCTGCCATTCCATTCTAGGGTCGGCACCATCCATAAAGAATTTGCCTTGCTCTTCCCACTTCAATGGGAATTTACCTTGAATACGCATGGCGATATCTCCAGTTTTGGAAGCAAACACGAAATTTTGGGCCGGGGCAGCGTAATCTTTCAAGGCCTCGGTATACTGATCGTGATTGGTAGCCTTGTTCAGTTGAATAAAGGTTTTCTGCTCATTGGAAGTACCCTGATGCACAATCCAACGGAGGGCAAAATTAACATCCTGCCGATCGGCCTTGAAGGATTGATCGTAAACCACTGGTCCATAGTGCGTATACACCACGGTATCCAAAAAGACATCTTGGCCTTTTACCAAGATTTCTTCAACTCTAAATTCAGTGGGCTTCCACTCCTGACCATACTTGTAGGCTTTTCGAGAGGCATCCTGAAAAGTAATTTTGTACCAGTCTCGGGTATCCTTAGTCGCATTGGTTACGCCCCAAGCGATATTTTCGTTGAACCCAGAAATGATCCCAAGTGCACCAGGGAGCGTGGCGCCTTTGACGGTATGCGTAGGCGTGCTCAATTGCATGGAATACCACAAGGAAGGGAGGTTCAAACTCAAATGAGGATCATTCGCAAGAATTGGATTGCCATTTTTGGTCTTTTTTCCACTTACAGCCCAGTTGTTTGAGCCTGTACCTTCGGTAGGCTGAACCAAAGGCTCTAGCTGAAGGGTTTCTTCAGGATAATTTAGACTATCTGGTTTTACAGGTGCCGAGGATGTAAAATCCCAAACTCGTTCCTTTTCAATTACAGGATCATTTTCAGTTGGAAAGTCAGGATACAGGCGATCTAAGTTTACCTTTCCTAAGATTTTTTTCAGATTGCTGTACTCCAAATCCCGATCACCGACCAGCATGTCAGACATGTACTTAAGTAAAAGCAGGGATTTGTAGGCAGACCAAGCTTCAGGTCTGTAATTCAATAGCTTGTATTCTACTGGCAGCCGCGCATCGCTCAATTGAGCAATGTATTGATTGACGCCATCTGAATATGCTTCCACCAAAGCAAGTGTCGCTGGATCATTTTCTGTAAGGTAGCTTATGCCCTTTTCAGCTCCGTAGGCAAGCCCTTTTCTTCGGGTCATGCGATCCAACTCCAAGGCCATCGGGCCCACAATTTCAGAAAGCCTTCCAGCTGCTGCGCGGGTTTGAAACTCCATTTGCCAAAGCCGATGCTTGGCGGTGATGTATCCTTGAGCTCGGTAGAGATCCAACTCATTTTCTGCATAGATATGCGGGATCAGCTGCTCGTCATAGACCACTTCAACCGCTGCATTTAGATTTTCTAGATCCAAGGACTCCTCTGCAAGCTGGTCCTCAGAAAAGGAGTTTTGCCAAAACCCATGATTGGGGTCCAACAAAGGAGCAAGAGGTGGAATCTGCCCAAAAGGTAGGGAAACCAGTACTCCTAAAGCACAGGTAAGGATTAGGATACTGAAAAAGGAAATGTATTTCATAGCAAGATCCGGGGTGGAAATTATCTTGGGTTACAAATTGTATCGGAAACTTAGGGAATTTTAAAATCAAAAAAAATCCCCGAACTCAGGTCGGGGATTGGAATTACTTATTGGACTGCGATTGGCAACTTTAATTTTTCCCATCGGATTACCAAACCGGGAGCTTCTACTGCGATGCTCAAGCTTTCTTGGCTAGTTGCCTCCCATTGGGGTTGTACCTCCACACGCAAAACATCATTTTTCTCGTTGTGCTGAAAATGTCCGTGCTCTAGGTTCCAATCGGAATTAAAAATAACTGTCCAAGTCCCACTTTCTTTAGGGATGGTGAATATCGAATATTTACCAGCTGCAAGTGCTTTCCCTGCTACAGTAACAGCATCAGCTAGTTCTACGTAAGTGGCTTCATTTGCACCTGTTCTCCAAACTACATTGTAAGGGACAAGATCCCCCCAAATTGTTCTTCCTTTTACGGAAGGCGATCCATAGTGTACTTTAATCGATTTCCCAGACGCCTGACCTTCTGCAGTCATCAATGGGCTTGGCCGCTGTTCTGCAGGTTTTTCGGCTGCTTGTTCCTGAGTCTCCGCAGAACTTGATTCTTCTGATTTGGGCTGGCAGGCTACAGTGAAAAAGAGAGAACCAACCAAAACGTATCCTAAATAGTGCTTCTTCATAAGTAGAAATTTAATAAAAATTTGAATGCTTAAAAATAAGAGAATGAATTAAAATTTATAGGGATACATACGAACTTCTGATGAAGGAGTTTGAAAAATTGTATTGCTGAGAAATTTAGCCATAAAATCGAAAAATTTTAATGCTAGTGGTACTTTTTAAGTAGTCAAAAAATTGCTGCAACATGTTTATTGAGGAAAATTTTCCCATTTTTGAAGGCCAAATCGATCGCATCACCTCCGAATTATTCAAATGAAATTTATCACTGGGCTAGTAGTAGTTTTGAGCCTACTTGTATTTGGGTCTGTCTTCGTTTCTCCTGAAGTATTCCCTTATGCAGGTTTACTTCCTTTTTTAGTTCCCGTTGCGATTATTGTCAACATCTTTCTTTTTTTTATGCTGGCTTTGGCCTGGAGAAGGCTCGCATTTTTCCCCTTGATTTGCCTTGCCCTCGGTTATAAATTCTTTTTGATTTCCTTTCAGTTTCATCCAAAAAACGAGGACGCTGTTGGTCTTAAAGTACTTTCCTTTAATGCACACCTGTTCAATTATAAAAACCCACCCACTGGTGCGGAGGATCCGACTGTATTTTCTTGGTTGAACGAACATCCTGCAGACGTTAAGGTCATTCAGGAATTCTACCAAGATTACACCATTGAAAATAAAGACGCATTGAAGTTTTTGAGTAAGGAGGGGGAATTTGATTACACCTACCACCCACTTCAAGGGGATCCTAAAAAACGATCCTATGGCATGGCCATATTTTCCAAATACCCGATCGTCAACAATGGAGTGGTCTTTGATGAAAAAAGTAGTAACGGCGCCATTTTCGCAGACATCAAAGTAGGGAAAGACACCTTACGTGTGTACAACGTTCACTTAGCGTCCATGTCTATTGAGGCCGAAGCATTTGAAAATTACGACAGTGCAAAATTGGTTTACAAACAAACCATTGGCAAACTACACTTGGGAAGCCTGCAGCGTGCCCAGCAGATGAATATCCTCCTGGAACATCTTGGAAATAGTCCCTACGAAGTGGTACTCATGGGTGATCTCAATGAGTTGCCCTACTCTAATGCCTATTTCCGCCTGAGTGAATCTCTACAAAATGCCTTTGAGCTGGCTGGAAGAGGCTTTGGCTTTACCTTCAATCGAATCCTTTTTTTCTTGAGAATCGACCATATTTTCTCCACACCTGCATTAAAGCCTATACAGTTTAAAACACACGCAGAGGTGGACTATTCAGACCATTACCCCATTTCCGCTACGTTTACCTGGGATGGTTTTGAACCCTAAACTCCATTGGTAATTGAATGCCATTTTTTTGAATGCATTCAAATTTCAAAGGAAACTGCAGCCCATCTTATTAAAAAAATAGGTCAATTTCCTATCTTGCATCACTAGCAAAAACCTCAGCCTTTATGCAGCAATACCACGATTTGATGAAGCGGATCCTTTCCGAAGGGGTCAAAAAAACCGACCGAACTGGAACAGGAACAATCAGTGTCTTTGGGCATCAAATGCGGTTTAACCTCGCAGATGGATTTCCTGTGGTGACCACCAAGAAATTACACCTGCGCTCCATCATCATCGAATTGCTTTGGTTTTTGAGAGGTGAATCCAACATCACCTGGCTGAAAGAAAATGGGTGTTCGATCTGGGACGAATGGGCGGATGAAAATGGTGACCTAGGCCCAGTCTATGGCTACCAGTGGAGACACTGGCCCGATGGAAAAGGTGGAGAAATCGATCAGATCAAAAACCTGATCCACCAAATCAAAACCAAGCCCGATAGTAGGAGACACCTAGTGAGTGCTTGGAATGTGGCCAACGTGGACGAGATGGCCCTCCCTCCTTGCCATACGCTCTTCCAGTTTTACGTGGCAGATGGCAAGTTATCTTGCCAACTCTACCAGCGCAGTGCCGATGTGTTTCTAGGAGTACCTTTCAACATTGCATCTTATGCCCTCTTCACGATGATGGTTGCTCAAGTGTGTGATCTTGAGCCTGGAGACTTTGTCCATACCTTTGGAGATGCGCACTTGTACCTCAATCACTTGGAGCAAACCGAATTGCAACTTAGCCGAGAATGTAGACCGCTACCTACCATGAAGATCAACCCAGCGGTGAAAGATATTTTTGCCTTCACCTACGAAGATTTTGAATTGCAGAACTACGATCCCCATCCGCATATCAAAGCTCCAGTAGCGATTTAAGACTAAAGGCTTTAGAATCTTTACCATTTAAATCCATAAAAAAACGCCTCCAAAAATTCTGGAGGCGTTTTTTGTTGGTTGAACGAACGGGGATTTAATTCCCCAACTCGTACTTGAGTGTTCTTCCTTTTTCTACAGCTGGTAGCCCTTCGGTCATCCATAGCGGCGCCGGGGCACCTTTCAAGTAGTGGTCAAAGAACTGGCTCAAACGAATCGAAAGGTCTTTCGCATTTTTTCGTTGTACCAAGTTGTGATCTTCTCCATTGTATTGAAGAAGCCAAGCTGGCTTATTGAGGCGCTTGAGTCCCATAAACATTTCAATGCCCTGGTACCAAGGCACAGATCCATCTGCGTCGTTGTGCATGATCAACACGGGTGTATTGACGCGATCTAGGGTAAATAAGGGAGAGTTTTCTAAGAAGTACAAGGGCTTTTCCCAAAGGGTTCCACCAATTCGAGATTGGGTTTGCTCGTATTGAAACATGCGGCTCATGCCTGTTCCCCAGCGAATACCTCCATAAGCAGAAGTCATGTTAACTACTGGTGCACCTGCACCTGCTGCTTTAAATAGGTTGGTTCGTGTCATCAAATACGCCACCTGATAGCCTCCCCAACTTTGACCTTGGATCGCCATATTCTCTTTATCAATACCGCCTAGTGCAACCACTGCCTGTACTCCAGGCATGATGCAGTCATAGGCACTAGGTCCTGGAAGGCCCAAATCGTACTTGATATCTGGTACGAATACTACATAATCGTTACTTACAAAATACGAGATATTGATTGTGGATCGGCTGGGAGCTGGCGGACGGTAATTGTGAAGTGTCTCGCTGTTTCGTTCGTAGAAATACACCATCATCGGGAATTTTTTCACCCCATCAAATCCTTCTGGAGTAAACAAAAGCCCTTGGAGCGGAGTCCCATCCTGAGCCAAGTAGGATACCAACTTCACATTTCCCCATTTGACTTCAGCTTGCTGTGGATTGAGTGCTGAGGCTTTGACAGGGGAAGAGAAAGTCAAGTCACTTAGGTAGAGATCCGGACTTTCGGTGTAGGTAGACCGACGGAAAAGGAGTTGAGATGAATTTTCTGCTTTTCGAATTCCATAGTTGAGGTGATCACTAAACAACAATTCTTTAGGGAGAGCTTTTCCCTGAATGCTTGCAGCAAAGAATCCGCTTTTCTTAGTTACTTCATCAAAACCAGAAAGAATTAGCGGTTCCTTGGGATCAATCGCTACCTCATCCACTTTCAAGCGTTCTCTACGGAAAGCGTTTTGGGTGCGACGTCCTTCCCCACCTGTAATATTTTGGGCAGCTGCAGGATTTCGCGGATCCACCTTCCATAGATCAAAACGGTCGTTGATCAAAAAGGAAGCATCGCCTTCTAGCCATCCAGCTGCACCATAACTGCTAGGCAAGGAAGGAGAATCGTGTATTTCGTCGTAAAAAGGTACTGGAATTGCGGCGGTCAGATTGATTTTTGCTTTTGCTTTTAGGTCGTAAGCCACCCAGGAACTGTCCCTCGCATCGTACCAATAGGCATAATTTCCCCCTGGTGAAAGACGAGCCGAGCCAGAAGCATTTTTTTCAATCAATTCTTTCGCGCCGGTGTTCAGATCTAAAAGGTAAACATCTCGTCCGAGTTGGATATCCCAACTGTAATTCCGTCGGTAAGGTGCATCCGTAGAAGCCAAAGCAATGCTTTTGGTGATTTTGTTTTCCAACTGCACCTCATCCACTTCTGGAGTACCAAGTTGCACTACTCGTAAATCCTTCAATGAAAGAACAGCTAAGTAAGACTTCTTTTCTTCTTGGGACTTGTTCTTCAATTGCATGGGTTGGATTTCATCTTCCTGCCAGCCCCAGATGTCAAGGCTCACTCGATCTTCATCTAGCAGCGTACTGTCATTTTCATAAGCATAGTCCTGGTATTCGGGAGATACTCCAAAAAACAGCCGGCCTTCATCCTCCGAAAACCGAAGGGAAGCATCTGGACTGATGCGGCTATTTTCAAGTTTGACTGCTGATTTATCCAATTCAGCCAGCATTGCTTTCTTTTTTACATCATAAACTAGCAGTGTATGGCTAGGCTTCTTGGCTTTTAAGGAGTCATCACTACTCACAAAGGAAAGGTAGCTGGACTGGGGAGAAAAGGCCATTCGCATATATGAAGTCATCTTTTCATGTACCAATCGATGTTCCCCTGAGCTCAATTCAAGCAGGTGAAGGGCCGCATTGTCTTGTTTCTCCTCTTCCGCAAGTACGTAATAGAGGAAGTCTCCATTCGGAGAGAAGCTAAATGATTTTACACGTTCAATGTCCCAAGTTTTTGTTCCATCGAGCGTCCTAACAATCAATTTAGTTCCATCTGTCTTTTTAGGTTTTTCAGCCTTCTTGGTAGAATCGGAGCTGCTCTTCTCTTTGGGGTCCTCCTTCTTGGCAAGTTCCTTCTCTAGGTGGATGGCAATCCAACTCCCCTTTTCGGTTGGGGTAGCAAAGGACTTCACCCGAGCTATTTTCTCCAACTTCCCTGTTGCCAGCTGTAGGATAAATAAACTATCCTTTGGCAGGTCATCGGCTTTCTTCTTTTTTAGTTTAAGTGCTCGAACGGAGTCTTTTTGAGCTACAATTCTCCCTACTGCAAAGGCATCGTCTGGGGTGAATAAGAATCCAGTTCCACGAGGAATCGTTGTCTTTTTGGCAGGAGTTTTAAAAGGGAAAATTTCCAATCTTCCATCCCCATCTTGAGGAGAGATCTGATACCCAACAAACTGTCCATTCTTAGTGATTCTATCTGAAGAAAGGCTCTCCCAACCGTCGTAATCCGCGTGGGTTAACGACCGTTTTTGCTGTGCGATTAGGGATTGGGAAATCAGCAGAAGGGTGAAAACCCATACAGTGGTGATTCGTAAATTGATCATGGGTGCAATTAATTACTTAGGGTAAATTCTTTTTCGATAAATCCTCCTCGGGTGGAAGAAAGCTTTATTTTTCCTTTAACCGGTGCATCACCTTTTACCTGCACGACAAAAGTGGCGGTCTTCTTCTCACCAGCTCCGGTGTAGCCCGCATAGATGGTTTTATCGTACAAATTTGGAGTGGAAATTC
Source organism: Bacteroidota bacterium (assembly GCA_041175425.1). Classification (GTDB taxonomy): domain Bacteria; phylum Bacteroidota; class Bacteroidia; order Cytophagales; family Cyclobacteriaceae; genus Algoriphagus. Next base: position 15,617 of record JBEDEY010000210.1, read on the forward strand.
GAACTGTAGCGTCTTGATCTCCTTTGAGCAAGGCTTTGTCAAAATCCAAGGATACGCGATCCTCCTGAACTATTTTCACCAATTTGGCCTGCTCTAGTGCTACAGGCAACTTACCGGAATTGGTCCAGGTTAATGTCACTTGGTATTCTCCAGCCTTCACCTTCTTCACTTTCAAGTCATCCACTACGAGCTGAGGCAGTCTTTTTGCCATGGCAAGGTTGAAGAGTGCTTGTTTCTTAGCCCAACTTTCCAATTGCCACGGAGGACCATTTTGTCCAAAAAACTTGGGATGAAAGCCGCCAAGCTCCACTTCACCCAATTCAGGATGGTTAAAAGGAGTCCAAGTCCTAAACCCTTTACTTCCATTGGCCTCGTCATCCCACATCAATCCGTCGTAATCGTCGTAGATGCCGTCATTGTCGTAGTCTTTCATCGCTCCATTGTTCCAGAGCTCATCCCCATACCAAATGCTTCCATAATAGAAGTAGCCGAAGTCCGGTCCATGTCCGAAAAGCGGCTCAGGCTTCAGCGGATCACCCGTCAAGGAGTTGACCTTGTAGCGGGTAGCGTAGGTTTCGTACACATCACCAGCCCAAGGGTAGGCGGTAAACGAAAGACCAAGCTGATCCATCTCTTTGTAAATCGCCAAATCCTGCGGATACATCCGCTCCTCACTTTTGGAAGTGGACGGTGGGCGCAAGTGCATCGGTACGCGAGTATCCATGGAATTGACCACGGAGATATTGGGATGGCTCAACATCCACATTACAGTTGCGCGAGATTCAATTTCACTGAGTGGATATTCACCTGCTCCAAACTGGGTATATCCCCTTCCGGTGAGGTCTCCACCTGTATTTGGCCTCCAGTTTTCTGGATAGTTGCGGTGAAGATCTAATCCTCCGATTCCGTCTTCGTTGTAGCGACCATCGCCATCGTTATCAATGCCTTCACTGTAGATCAGGTATTCTCCCTTTCCTGGGAAAGTTTGCTTCATCAATCGCCCTTTGGGATCTCGGGGATCAAGAATGTAATTTGCTTTTTCTTTTTCTTCAGGAGTCACTGCCTTTTTCCGTACTTGATACAAAATACCGTCTCCATCCAAGTCCTCCTCTGGATCTTCGTCTAGCATCCCATCTCGATCGGTATCCTGAGGTTTAACAGTACTCCTATTGCGCTGAGCAGTGTACAAATACATGTTTGAACCATCTGGGTTATTTTGAGGACGCAGGTAAATCACCTTGGTATCGATAAGCGCGGTGATTTCAGGGTCTTTGCCATAGTTCTCTAATAAATGCTGCGTCAACCACAAGATCGATTCACTCGCAGTGATTTCTCCAGAGTGTCTACCTCCTTCAAAATACGCTGCTGGCTTATCTGTATCTTTCCCAGTAGCCTTATTGGTAAGCGTCATTTGGTAAATCGGTCTTCCTTCAAAAGATTCTTCGATCACATAGAGATCTACCAGATTCGGATATTGCTTTGCCCAGGTTTCATACCAATGGTACATGACATCCACAGTGTGGTATTTGGTAAAGTCAAGCGTGGTGCCTGGACGATACTCTACTTCTGGAAATTCAAACTTCTTGAAAAAAGAAGTTCCGTGACGTTCACCTGCAACTAGGTAGTGTTTACTTTTTGTGTTTTTCTCTGGAAACACTTGCTCAGGCACAAAAGGCCTCACCTGAGCTAAAAGCACAGTTGAAAGCAATAAGGAGGGGAAAAATAAGAGTTGTTTTTTCATGGAAAGGGTGGTTGACTAGCTAAAAATAGGGAAGTGAATGAGAGAATTCATTGCCGCTCAAAAAAATTATGGTCTGCCCAACCCCTAAAAACAAAAAAGTCTTGCCAAAGACAAGACTCTTTTCAGAATATAAACCCAAATAT
>JBEDEY010000211.1:0-7245 GCA_041175425.1 Bacteroidota bacterium
GGGTGTACCAATTGTCATCCAACGTGACATATCCATGCTTGACCCCGTAGGCAAACTTGATGTAGGGGATTTCAAATTGTAGGTCATGTAGCGTATCCTCGTCCGGTACTTCTGAATCCCGAAAATCTTCAACCAAGTGGTGATCTGCACCTAGCAGGTGAGTAAATAAGCTCACCAAGGTCTCCTTTGGAAGTTGAGTCCAAGGATCAAAGTTGACTTCATCCCCTTTGTGGTAGTACTCTTGGAAGGAAGAGATCTTCCTCGCAAACTGGCTGTGGTAGGTAGCAACTACTTCCGAGGGAATCTGCTGGAGCACGTAGTCTACAAAGGTGCTTACCCGAGTCACCTCTTCTGCAGTCACCTGACTTAGGTCTTCACGAAAGCGGATGTTAAGGGAATCAATCTGAATCAGGTTAGCGACCCCTGCCAAAATTAAGACAAGCACATCTTGGGACATTTTGCCATCTCCTGCCTCGCCCGGTTCGAGAAGGATTAGGTACTTTTTGGTACGGTAGGTTTGGATAAACTCTTCCAAACTTCCCCGTACTTGGTAGCGGGCAGAGGTGGCTGCAAAGCCAAGAAAGGGGAAGAGGTCCTTCATGTAAAAGGCAAAGGCTTGGTCCCCCATAGTTCCAGAGATTAGGAGGCCATCGTTGATAAACTCCTCCGCAGTCTCATCCAAGGGGCGTTCGGTGATCAAGAGGTAGCGGATCAGGAATTCCCGGATGCTGTTGGCACCCATACAGCAGTTTACCTGGGTTTGCTGCAGCAGGTACCAAAATAGATCTTGGTGGAGGTCATCGTAGTGCGCGAGGGCATCGGTGGTGAGGGAGCGGTGTTTTCCTAAGGAGACGATCATGGAGTTATGAGTTTGGGTGAAAATCGATTCGATTCCCGAATCAATGAAACAAAGGTAGGGGGGCAGCTTGGGACAGTTTCTGAATTTGCAAGCTTGTAAATTAAGAGGAGGGTATACTCCGAACTGTCACTAGGTAAAAAAATCCATGGATAGCCCCAGCCCCTTTGCTCGCAATAGCCAAAAAAGTAGGAAGGAGGTTTAAAAAAATACATTGAATTGTGAGCTTACCCTCTCCCCAACTGGACTTCAGGATCGGGGATTGGGGTCTTTCGTTCTCGGATTTGACTATCTGGTTTAAGCTGGGTGGGAGGGTGGATATCCCCCCCCCCCCTAGAAATCAATCCAACTGAATTTTTAATTCCGCGAGTAGGGCCAACTGTTTTTCTGAAAGCTCTCCATTTTGGTATGCTTTTTTGGTTCGTGCCAAAGATTGGTAGAGATTGCCCTCCTCCTTGGATTTACCGGACTTAGGGAGTCGACCCGTTTCCTTCTGGAACTTGGAAATCTCATGCAGTCGATTGGCCCATTTGGTAAATCCATCCCGCTGGGATCCTTGAGAATTCGAAGCAAGATTAATCCCAATGCGTTCAAAGGCTTTTATTCGTTCCTCTGCAAGCTCCCCTTTTTCGAAAGCTCTTTTTTGATTTACCCACCAGGTGTACAAACTGTTGCGTTCTCCCTTGACCATTGAGGGCAGTTCCAGCCTGCCATTGGGTCGGATATGGGACTGAAAATCAGCAAAACTTTCTTCCCAGGGTTGGTTGGCTCTGCCCTCCCCAATCCAGGGGAAATCAATGGAGTCCAAAAGGGCTACGCGCTCCTGTGAAAGTGGTTTGCGGTTTCGAAGATTTCCCGCCTTGGCAGCTCGTTGGGATTGTACCCAGATATACAATTCTTTCTCATGGGCAGGCCCAGGATAACGGCCATTCTTTTCGATAAAGTCCTTGAGTTGGTTGAAAAAATCCACCCATTTCTGTTCGTTTTTTTCTTTCCCTTTCGCATCAAGGTCATAGCCAATGGATTGAAGTGCTTCAATTTGTTGTTCACTCAATCTTTGGTTCTTGTATCGACTGCGCTGCGACCCAAGCCAAGAATGGTATTCCTTGTGGCTAATTCGAGTGGGCAGTTTTCCGTTTTGGTGCACCCAATTCTTGATTTTTTCAAACTTTGATTCCCATGTTTCAAAAAACCGATCCAGGTTTAGCTCTTCAATCTTCCTTGTTTCGTATTCAGTGAGCTCCCCGTTGTCGTATTTCTTTTTGTGTCGGATGATCCAAGAATAGGCATTTTCCCCAATCTCGTTTACCGAGATGGTATTTTTTGTGTTCAACAACTCCTTCACGGAATCGCAATATTCCGTCCAAAGGTCAGCCTTCCCTTCAAAGTTAAATCCAATGGCAAGCATTTTATCGAGCCAGTAATTTTCTAAGGTCTCTTCGCGGTAGCGCTTTCGGATGATTTGGCAAAAAACATGGAGCTCCGATTCTAAAGTTTTTGTGTTTTTACGATCGTATTGGGGCCACTTAGTCGGGTTTTCCGCTCTGAACTTGACCAGATTCTCGTAGGATTCCACCCACTTTTTCCGGGATGCCGGACCTTCAAACTTTTGGTCAATGGCCAAAAATCGCATTTTTTGATCCTTGGAAAGGACTTTATCTTCTCTTACGTTAATCAATTGGTAGTTGTACCATTTCACCAGCTCCTCGTCATCTATTCCTTTGCATGGAGGAAATACCTGTGTTTTTGCATAGTCCTGAAATTCCAAAAACATCTTTTCCCACTTCCATTCGACCCCACTCCACACAAAATTGATCGCATTCAACTTTCGGATTTCCTCATTTTTAAGGGTGCCGTTCTTTTTGCGATTTCGTTGGCTGGAAATCCAACCATACAAATCAGGATCTTCCTCTTTGCTTGGATAGTAGTGATTGTTTTTTTCCAGATAGTCCTGAAGTTTCAAATACCATAAATCCCAATTGTTTGAGGATTTTTCGATGATTTGACCAAAAATTGCCCGCTTTAATCTGTCTTCAAACCCTTCCAAAATGATTTTATCCTGCACTTCAAAAATGTTGGAAGTGACAATGTCTATTTTACTAGAATTTCTTTCCCCTTTCCCAAATGCAATGGAATTTATCTCATCTTGAAGTCGTTCGTCTTGATCGCACAAACTTCGAATCACCTGAAGCAAGTTTCTAAATGATCCTTCACTGATCGAATTTTCCACATTTTCCTTTTGGGAATGGTAGATTGGAACCACGATAAGCCCAATTTTTTTACCTTCTTTTTTGCGCAATGCTCTTCCCACGGCTTGCACAATGTCCACTTTGGAATTTTTGGGGTCACAGAAATACACCAAGTCTATGGTGGGTACATCTACCCCTTCGGTCAAACATCTGGCATTGGAAACAATGGCTTTCTCCGAATTCTTGAACTGTTCCAAAACCAAGTTTCTATAGCTTGTGGGTTGGTCTCCGCTTACAGAAAATGTTTGGGTAGTTGGAAAAAGTTCTTGGTGTCTTTTTGCAAATTCCTCTGCAAGTTTTACGCGGGAATGAAAGGTCAAGCCATGAGTTGCCTTGTATTTTTCCATGACGTGATCTAGCGCATAGTTATTGGCGAGCTCGTCTATGGATATGTTTTTATCAATAAACCTTCGTTCCCCGATGTATTCCTTGAGCTCTTCATTATTTACTCCAATCGCTACGATTTTATAATCTACCAAGATGTTTTTCTCAATGGCATCTTTGAAGGTCATTCGATGAAATTCATACCCAAACACTTCCGGGTCGTTCATGTCATAGGCATACTGTAAATCGTCACCTAGTTTCTTTTTTAGGGATTCTTTTACGATTCGGGGAGTGGCTGTGGCATAGAGCCGATACTTGGTAGGAACTTGTTTGTTGTTATGAATCAAACTGAATTTAGTATTCCCTACTCCAGCTGTTTTGTGTGCTTCATCGCAAAATGTGAAATCAAACTCAAAATCGAGATCCTTTATTGCATCAGCAATAACAGCCAGCGAGTGGTAGGTCGAAAAAATTACTTTCTCCTCAAACGGTTTTGAAAGGAAGGATAAGATATGTCCCGAATCCGTGGTCACCCTACTGTCAATCTCGTAGGTATGCGTGACTAAGGTGTCGGCAGTTTCCTTGTCAATGTCATTTTCTGAGCAAACGCATAGGTATTGGTACACCGTTCGCCTTTGCTTTGCCCACTCGTCCTTGATTTGTCTTAGCAAAGCCAAGGAAGGCACCAACACCAAGGTGTTTTTACTGCCGAGACGCTCTTTGATCCAAAGTGCAGCAAGGGTTTTCCCGGCACCGCAGGGCAGAATCAACTGTCCTCTAGATTCTCCTCCCTCGGTAAACCATTGTACACATTCCTGAATCGCAATCTCTTGATGTGGCAGTGGATCAAAAAGTTTTCTTTCTGCAACTTGATTCGTTGTAAGCACACTGTAGATCGACTTAAAGGTTTCACTATCGATCTCATTTAAGTTGGCAACCCCGTAAAAAGTGAAGTTGTCGTGCCGTGTTTTGGATACGCTATCCAGGTCTATTGCATTTGAAAAAACGATGTATCCATCTGCTTTTGGACAAAAAGCAAAAAGATTGGCGATTTTGTCCGCAGTCCAATTCAGTTTGCTGAACTCATCATTTTTATACTTGCATTGAACTACCAGGTACCTGTCTTCGATGTCTTGCAATACCAAGTCCACCCCGTAATCTTGATTCCCTAAATTTAATTTGTTCCGTACTTCAAGTGGAGTTTCTTCAAACAACCATACCTGTTTGAAATTGCCTTTTTCAGTTGGTGAAGCGAGAAAGTAGAATTTGGTAAATACTTCAAAAATTTTTCCTGCTCTCGTGTCTTTAGAACTTGTATCTGATGCCTGAACATTGTACTTGGAAAGCTCTGGTTTTAATTCATTCCAGGTTGCTTTTCCCTTCATTAATTCAGTTAAAATCTGCTTGTATTGGGTCATCGAACTTGTGTTACAGTTTTGCTTATGATTTTTAAAGCGAGTCAAAATAAGGTAAAATAGGATACCGTTAGCTGCTAACTTAAAGAAATGTATTTCCTGGATTTGATTACTAGTTGAGATAAATTTAAGTAAGAACTAGTTAGAAAACGGATAACGAAAATACATACGTTTACCGGTTAGTTTACTATCTCTTTTCTATTGCCTTATAAAAGGCAATTTTCTTCTACTAAATCAATTTAAGTCAGTACCAGAATAGTTGTTTAAAGCGTTTATACTTGCACAAAGGAACGCAAGCATTTTGATATTAAAGGCTAGTTTACAAGCTTGCAAATTGAGATGAGGTATAAAATCCGGATTGTAACTTTGTGCCTAATTTCACCAAAACCCCATGCTTTTAGCCCTATTCCCCTCCCTATCCGAAAAAGAAGTCATCGCCTTGTGGTGCTGCTGTGCTGCCTTATGGCTATTCTGGGTACTGTCGGATAGGAAGGGCGGGAAGTCCAAGGACCTGCCTACTTCTTCACTCCAAGAGTTGCGGGTGCCCAAGGTGGCTTTTGTTCGAGAGGTGATCCGCTGGTGCATGCAGCACCTTGGTCTTCCCAAGGGAAAGAAGGCGGGGCCTCGTCTCTTGCTGCGTTATTACCGGCATCGGAAGGTGATGGGGACCTACCAGCAGCGCTCAAAGACCATCACGCTGTATTGGGGAAGTCACGTGGACTTGAAGGAAGTGGTGAACACACTGATTCATGAGTACCAACATTTCTTGGATATTCGGACCAACCAGGAGGATAAGGCTTATGACAAGGAGCTGAAGCAAATCGGCTACCAGCAAAATAGCTACGAAAAAAAGGCGCGCGAAGCAGCCAATCACTGGGATAAGGCTTGCCTGCAAGAACTGAAACAGCGGGGACTATTGAACTAGCGCAAACATCAAGCAACTTAAAAGAAAGTAAACTAGCAAAACTGAAACGCAATGGGATATTCAAGTAAGTACGACACTTCTTTCAATGACGAAACAGGGGAATGGTTGGAAAAAATTGGCTTCTGTAGTGAAGCCGATAATTGTGATTACTGCAAAGCGTACAATGAAGATGGCAGACCGGCCACAGCCTTTGACGCGCCAGAAGACGCAATCGATAAGGAGGAGTAAGTAGTCATTTTTTCTTTTAGGTCTTCGCGAGAATAAATAATTAATCGCGCAAAGCCGCCAAGCCAGCCTCCGGTAGGCAGCCTGCAAAGTTCCTAAGGTATTTTCCCCCTTTGTAGCTCTGCTCCTTCGGCGAGAAAAACAATAAATTTACCGTCCACCGGGGCGGACGGAAGGTGAAGGCAATTCCTTTGCGTCTTAGCGTCCTGCCCGCCGCGGTGGGTCTTTGCGAGAATAAATCCGCCACAGGCCTGCCCTCCGCAGGAGGGCTCTGCTGCTTTGGAAAAAAAAATCAATCTCAGGCTTTATTGAAGTGCTAATGGGTCTTTTGACATCTCTACCACTGCTTTAGCTCACCCTAAAATTGAAATTTAAGTAGGTGTATTCTGGGTCTGATTTGGAAGTGAATTCGATTGGTTCTGACGTCTGCTGATTGCTAATTATTCCGATCAACTCCCGGAAATAGTCATCCGTGACTGCTTTCAATTCGGGAGTGCAAAAAATCAAACTTTCTGCTTCCACCCCATCCCATTCCCAAAATTCGTAACGGCAATCCATTCCACCCAAGTTGAGGTACTTGATTGCATGAATTTTGGTGTCGGATTCTATTCGAATGTTTTTAAACTTCTCTTCAATGGACATCTCGCTCTATTTTTAGTTTGATCTTTATTCTAGGTCAAACATGGAGCCACCATAGTTGATCAATACGGAATAGAAATTCAGGTTTACTTCCTCTTCTTTAGTCACCTTGCCATCGGCGTTGGCTAGGTCATTCATGAATCGGACGATGTCCTCCCTAGCACCTGTATTCGTCACATCTCGGTGAATGGCCAAACAACTTGAAGTCACCAGTTTTCCAATTTCCTTAAAAGTGAAGATAGCTTTACATTCTTTCAGGAGGTCGAGGGTTTCGTCGAGTGCTTCTAGGCATTCGTCTTCGTCCATGTCAAACCATTCTCCCATGGAAACGGCAGTGGATTTGATGTCTGCGATTTCTTCAGGTGTAAAATTATCTAATTTGAATCCCACTTGTAGGATGACGAATAAAATGCAATGTGGGAGTGAGTTGATTTCAAGTGTTTTGTTCTTTGCATCGAGAAAATAAGGTCCCTCTACCTCAACCTCGGCTTCCTCTTTCACTGCTGCGGGTGTAGCTTTCAAATCGACTGTCTTAGCCCCTGTAAAGATCTTGAGGTAATCTTCCAACACAGGGTTATTGGTATACGTGCTGGAATGAAAGTCTCTCTTGAC
>JBEDEY010000212.1:0-3274 GCA_041175425.1 Bacteroidota bacterium
GAAAAGGTGGGCTCCGATGCCCAATCAAGCGCTATTACTTACCGATCACTTTCAAAAGGCGGTGAAAGATTTCGGTGTTGTCATACACCCCAGCGAATGCACGCGAGCGAGCGCCATACGCAAATAGCGGAACCAATATTCCGGTATGGTCGTCGCTATGAAACGCCAACTCTACTTCCCGGCGCTCCAAATCTCCTTGAGGAATAGACACCCCGCCTGTTTCGTGGTCGGCAGTTACCAAGACCAAGGTTCCCGGATGGGTATCTGCAAAGCAAATGGCTTCCGCTAGGACGCGGTCAAAGTCAAGTAGCTCTGTCACAATCGTAGAAGGCGCGTTGGAATGACCCCCAGAATCAATTTTTGCTGCCTCCAGCATCAGGAAAAATGGAGATTTACCTTTACCCAGGTAGGAACTGGCTTGCAAAAAGGCTTGAGAAAGAAAGTTTCCCCTACCTGCCTCCATGGACGGCATCCCTCCTTCGCTTGCAAAATGTGCCACCCGCGGTTCATTTACCTCACTAAGCTCCTGAATGTCAGACACAATCGTGAATCCAGCCTGGCTCAATTTTTCTTTTTTAAAGTGTTTTCCTCCACCACCAATCACCAAATTCAAGGCGCTAGCAGGTAAATAGCCCGCGATCGCTGCTGCTGCATCTCGCTCGGGATGGTGTGCATAAAAGGCTGCCGGCGTGGCTCCAGTCAACTCGTCATTGGTCACCAGACCTGATTTAAATCCCTTCTGACTCAAAAAATAAGGAAGGTTGGGTATCGAATCCCCGGATGCATTGAGTCCAAGGGCTCTGTTATTTGCTTTTTGGCCGGTAGCCATGGCGGTGGCGCCAGATGCAGAATCCGTAGTGAAATCATCTGCCGCCTGCGTTTTGACCAAGCCTATCGTTCGGAGTTGGGTCAAGGTAAGCTCCCCTCCATTGGCAACTATTCCCGAAGAAATCTGTGCCAAACCGTTGCCATCCCCGATGAGTAGAAGGATTTGTTTCACGGGAACGTCCTTTCCATCTACCGCATAGCCAGGTGTGTACACTTCCTGAGGATTGGAATTGGCGTAGACATTTTTTGTTAACCCCCGAAGGTACTTGTTTGCCTCTGCCGGGCGATCGGTATTGATGTAATCGATACCCATTTCATGAAAGGCACGCCAGGCAGTTTTGCCGTCTGGAGAAGCCCAGAAGCGAACGGGACGATCAAAGGAATGCACTAAATCGATAAATGCCTGCAGCTGCTGACGCTGGGATTCTACCATTCTTCCTTTCCCATTCCACAACGAATATCTGGGGAAACTCAAACTCACCATTCCAATCTTCTCCCAAGGCAGCTCTGCAGTCAATTCCCTGCTCTGGTAATCAAAAAATACCCAAGAGGGGTACTTCACATAGTCATCGGCTTTGGGCCTACCTCCTGAAATAATGAGTTTTAATCCTCTGGGATTTTCTGGAGAATAAAGAATAGCAGCATAGGGCTGCGTTTGCTTTACCAACAAATCAAGGGTGCTGTAGGCCTCGGTTTTGATATCTACCAACAGATGAAAGTTAAACTCCTTAATCAAGCCGAGGTCAACCCCCTGCTGGATCGGCTTCAGGTACAGACTTTCGAAGGTGCGGGGTGCTTGAATGGATTCTTTTTCATGCGCAACCCTAAGCTCTCCCTCCTGCAAAATCACATCTACTTCAATGGAAGCACAGCCTGCGCTGAATGCATCCCAAAAGGGAACGGGCTGTAAGTAGTCGTTGTGGGAATGGACCGCAAATGCAGCTTTATTTTGCGCATACCCGCCAAAAGATGCAAGTACACAAGCGAAGAATAGGAAGTTTTTGAAAAGTTTCATTCCCAAATCTACTGGCAATTCCTTCCTTCAAGCCACTCAAAATCAAGAGTTAACAAAAGAATAATGTTACCCGCTCAACATGGTATCGTAACACTATGATGATGTAATTTTGATTTAATTCACACGAATTAATGAGAAATTGACTCATTAAACTCTAGGTCATGAAAAACATACTTTTACTTGCGCTTTCCTTCCTGTTGTGCTTTCCCTTGCTTGCGCAAACCCTAAACCAAACGCAAATCATTGGCAGCCACAATAGCTACAAAAATGCCATGGCACCCGAAATCCTCAGCTACCTCCGTAGCATGAGTACCAAAACTGCCGAAGGACTTGAGTACGAGCATGAGCCCCTTGAAAAACAATTGGACATGGGATTGAGAAACCTCGAGCTGGATGTTTTTCACGACCCTCAAGGCGGCCGATACACGCAACCCAAAGGGATAGAAATGATCAGAAAGGGAGGAAATACCAACTTCACCTTCGATACGGAGAATAAGCTATCCATTCCTGGACTGAAAATGTTCCATGTGCAAGACATTGATTTTCAATCGCATTACCTCGTTTTTGCAGAGGCCCTTCAGGCACTCAAAAAGTGGAGCAACGCACACCCGGATCACCACCCCATCTTTATTCTAGTCAATGCCAAGGATGCTTTTGTCCCAAATACGATTCGTCCCCTCCCCTTCACCGCGACGGCCTTGGACAGCATTGATTTGGAAATCAGAACGCACCTGGGCTTGGAAAAGCTAATCATCCTAGACCAAATAAAGGGAAGCTTTGCCTCCTTGGAGCAAGGTGTCCTCAACGGCAACTGGCCAAAGCTCGACCAAGCACGAGGTAAATTCTTGTTTGTATTGGACGAAAGCGAAGCGAAAATCCGAAGCTATCTAACCCAAAAACCAGGATTGGCCAATGCCATATTATTCGTCAACCTCAAGGAGGGCAACCCAGAAGCTGGGTTCCGCATCATCAACGATCCGATAAAAAATGAAGCCTACATCCAAGAATTGGTTCGAAAGGGATACATGATCCGTACCCGATCCGACTCCGGCACCAAAGAAGCAAGGACTGAAGATTACACCCAATTTGAAAAAGCAAAATCATCGGGAGCACAGGTCATCTCCACCGATTACTACCTCCCGTCCAAACTATTCAAATCCACCTACAAGGTGTCTTTTGAAGGAAACAAGTTTGAACGAGCAAATCCAGTACTTAACCCAGGTAAAAAATAAGTTGAAACCTAAATTTTGGGTTCCCCTTGCCCTTGGGACGGCACTCCACTTTCAAGGAGGTCCCGTTTTGGCGCAGCGCCACCCAGCGATTGCCTTTCTTGCGGACATCCACCTTCAAGAGGTGTATGCTGACTTAAATTCCGAAAAGTTTAGGGGTGTTCCCCATCCCGTTACGGGAAAATTGGCAACGATTCGGACC
>JBEDEY010000213.1:0-11375 GCA_041175425.1 Bacteroidota bacterium
GTACAAAGTATTTTCTAAATGAACATTCTATTTTCTTAGAAATAAATCATGAAATAATAAAGGGAAATATGGTAGAAATAGACTACGCTTCGCTTCGTGAAATAGTTTGAAAGAGATTTGAAAGTACTTTTAACCTTGTATTTGAAAGGTACTTCGTACAATTCTCTACTTTTAATGTCGAATGCCCAACGCTGATTGAAGAATGTTGAAGTGAAGACAACTAGCATCCGGCGTCAGCATACTCCCTAATCTTGGTACTTCGTACAGTTTTTCCAGTCTTGATACTTACTACTAGATACTTGCTACTTTAATGCGCTTGCAGCCAATCCGTCCCTACACCGACTTCCACTTCGATCGGCACGGGTAGAGGAATGGCGTTGGACATCAAGCCAGGAATTTCTTTTTTGAGTAGCTCCACCTCGTCCTTATGCGCATCAAACACCAGTTCGTCATGCACTTGGAGAATGAGTTTTGATTCCAGGTTTTTGGATTTCATCCAAGCCTGCACATGGATCATGGCCACTTTGATGAGATCTGCAGCTGATCCTTGAAGTGGGGCATTGATCGCATTTCGCTCTGCAAAACCGCGCATGGTCATGTTGCGGCTATTGATGTCCCGCAGGTAGCGCCGACGCCCAAGGATGGTTTCCACGTATTCTTGAGTTCGTGCCTTTTCAATGGCTCCGTCCATGTACTGCTTGACTGCAGGAAACTCAGTGAAGTAGGCATCGATAATCTCCTTGGCTTCTCCGCGAGGAATGGATAGGCGCTGGGCCAGACCAAAAGCAGAGATACCGTAAATGATCCCGAAGTTGGCCGTTTTGGCCTTTCTTCGCATGTCTGTGGTCACCTCCTCCAAGGGAACCTTGAAGATTTTGGCAGCCGTGGTAGCGTGGATATCACGTCCTGTCCGGAAGGCTTCCAGCATGGACTCATCCTGTGAAAATGCCGCCATCAAGCGCAGTTCAATCTGGGAATAATCGGCAGAAAGCAGAACAAAATTCTCGTCTCGAGGCACAAATGCCTTTCGGATTTCTCTTCCTCGAGCAGTACGAATTGGGATATTTTGCAAGTTGGGGTTGATCGAAGAGAGACGGCCTGTCGCTGCCACAAATTGATTGTAGGTGGTGTGAATTCTTCCAGTTTTGGAGTTGATCATCGTAGGCAGCGCGTCCACATAGGTAGACTTCAGCTTGACCATTTGACGATACTCGAGAATGGCCTCCGCGATCTCATGTTCGTCTGCTAGCTTACTCAAGATTTCTTCGCCCGTGGCATATTGCCCTGTCTTGGTTTTTTTGGCCTTGGGGTCCAATTTCAACTTTTCAAAAAGTACTTCCCCTAGCTGCTTGGGCGAAGCCAAATTAAACCGCACTCCCGCCAATTCGTAGACTCGCTTTTCAATCTCCTTGCTTTCTTGTTCCAAAGTGACCGAGAGCTCCGCCAAGCTCCCCGTATCGATACGAACCCCTTCAAATTCCATGTCCGTCAACACTGGAATCAGTGGGTTTTCTACCTCTTCCACGAGCTTTTTCAAACCATTGGAAAGTAAGATTGGGTCCAGTTTTCCTTTTAGTCTCAGCGTAATGTCCGCATCTTCGGAAGCATAGGCCGTCACCTCATCCTCGTCTACATCCCGCATATTTCCCTGGCCTTTGCCCTTTTTTCCGATCAGTTCGGTAATCGATACAGGCTTGTACTGCAGGTATTGCTGTGCTAGCCAGTCCATGCCGTGCTTTCCTTCTGGTTCGATGAGGTAATGCGCCAGGAGGGTATCGTATAGCATTCCTTTGACTTCGATCCCGTAGTTTTTGAGGACGAGCAAGTCATACTTGATGTTTTGGCCGATTTTGAGAATGGACTCATTTTCGAATACAGGACGCAACAATTCCAACACTTCTTTGGCTTCGTTTTGATCTGCCTCTAGCGGAATGTAATACGCTTCCCCTTCGACATAGGCAAAGGAAAGGCCTACCAACTCGGCGTTCATGGCATCCAAACTGGTAGTTTCCGTGTCAAAACAAATCTCTTTTTGCAAGAGCAAATACTCCACCAGCTCCTGAATGGCTGCCTTACCTTTGATTTTGTGGTAATTGTGGGCATTGCTATGAATAGTGTCCAGAACAATGGGTTCCGAAATGGAAACTTCTTCTTCTTGCTCCTCTTCGGCTACAAAGCTGCTGGTTCTAGGTGCAGGAGCCCCAAAAAGATCCATCTGCGCGGGAGCAGGAGCGGCTACAGCCGCTTTTTTTGCAGGACCCTCTTTAAATAATCGATTGGCCAAGGTGCGGAACTCCAGTTCCGAAAAAATTGACCTCAATTTCTCTTCGTCAATGCCTTCAACCCGGAGGGCTACCTCGTCGAAATCTACTGGCACATCGATTTTGATGGTTGCCAATTCTTTGGATAGTATGCCTTGTGGTCCAAAGTTTTCCACATTTTCCCGCTGCTTTCCTTTGAGTTGGTCAGCATTCGCGACCACTCCCTCCACGGTACCAAACTCCTTGAGAAGCTTAACAGCTGTTTTCTCCCCAATGCCCGGAATACCAGGAATGTTGTCCACTGCATCACCCATCAAGCCTAGGATATCGCGCACCTGATCAACATGTTCAATGTCCCACTTTTCACAAATTTGCTTGGGTCCCATCACATCCACTCCATTTCCCATAAAGGCAGGCTTGTAGAGAAAAATATGGTCATCTACCAATTGCCCATAGTCCTTGTCCGGAGTCATCATGTACACCGTAAACAGTTCTTTTTCTGCTTTTTTTGCGATGGTGCCGATTACGTCGTCCGCCTCAAACCCATCCAGTTCCAAAACAGGGATATTAAAGGCGCGAATGATCTCCTTGACCCAAGGAATGGACACGGTAATGTCTTCCGGCTGTTCGAGGCGATTGGCCTTGTAGGGCGTATATTGTATGTGTCGAAACGTAGGAGCCTTGGTATCAAATGCCACTGCGATGTGGCTGGGTTTTTCTTTTTCCAAGACCTCCAAGAGCGTGTTGGTAAACCCGAGCATGACCCCAGTATTTAGTCCTTTGGAGTTGATCCTTGGGTTTTTACTAAAGGCAAAATGAGCCCTATAAATGAGGGCCATGGCATCCAAAAGAAAAAGTTTATGGGCTTGAGTTTGTGACATTCGAACAATTGGTTGGGGGAAATAATCCGACTTACTAAGATACGACTTTTCCGCAGGCGAATCCGGTCAAATCTGCGCAGGGATTTACAAATTCAGACAAGCTAAGTCAATCTTCTTTTTCTAGCTCTTTCAGGTAATTTTTTACTTGAAGGCTTCGCAGAAAAATAAGGGTTAAGGGAATCAACCAGAGGAGTTCGTTCCCTACCAAATGAAAAATACTGCGCTTATTCCAGCCTAGTTCGGGTACAAAGCCCAAGGTAAACCAGACTGCCAAGATGATTTTGCCTGAAATCCCAATTAAAATCAACCAGACCCAAGAAACCGGATAAAAGGCAGCAAAAAAAATCACCAGGCCTACAACCATCCCAAAGATTCCAAAAAAGTAGCTGGGAAGGGTACTTGAAGGAACAATCCCCATTGCCATCCAACTGACTAGCGTTTCCCCAAAATAAACATAGAAGGCAGACCAAGCGATGGTATACATGCCCGCCAACAACAGTAGGCCTCGGTAATGCATCGGGAACTTGGGGAAATTTGAAGCTTGGTCCATGGAAGGGTTGATTTTGTAATGCGAAATGAACACCTTGAGGTGAAACAAGTTTGAGGCGTATACAAAACTATCTAATGAATCGAAAAAACAACCTCCCTTCCTTCGCTTTTCTTTTTCTTGGAGCAGCGATTTTCTCGGCTTTGGGCTTTGGCATCGGCAGAAACAGCGGAGAAATCACTCCCCTTTCCATTGATGGGGCAGCTGACTTGATCGGCCTTTCTTTTACTCCACAAGAAAAGGACAGCATGATCGGCACTTTGACTACCCATCGAACCAATTTTGAGCTGATGCGCAAAACAACCCTCGACAATTCTGTTGGGCCCACCTTGGTGTTCAATCCACTCCCACAAGGGTTTTATCCAAGCCAAGAACAAGCTGCTATCGATTGGGGGCTGCCCACCAAGGTAGCACTCCCTGCTTCAGATGTGGATCTGGCGTTTATGCCTGTTCACCAGCTTGCCGTATTGATTAAATCACGTCAAGTGACTTCAGAGCGATTGACGCAACTCTACCTGCAACGCATCAAAACCCATTCCGATACCCTCGCCTGTCTCGTGACCCTCCTAGAAAATGAGGCCCTCACCCAGGCTAGAGCTCTTGACAAAGAACTCGCAGCAGGCAAATACCGTGGTCCCCTTCATGGAATCCCTTACGGCATCAAAGATTTATTTGCCGTACCGGGTACAAAAACCACCTGGGGTGCAGATCCATACAAGGACCAGGTAATCAATGAAACCGCCACCATCGTGACCAAATTGGAACAAGCGGGTGGGGTGCTCGTTGGAAAATTTACGCTTGGGGCCTTGGCCATGGGCGATGTCTGGTTTGGAGGAGTAACCAAAAACCCGTGGAATCTGAAACAAGGATCAAGTGGATCCTCGGCAGGATCAGCTTCAGCAGTGAGCGCTGGATTGGTTCCTTTTGCCATCGGAACCGAAACCCTGGGTTCCATTGTATCCCCCTCCACCCGAAACGGGGTGACAGGGCTTCGTCCTACCTTTGGGCGAATCAGTAGACATGGCGCCATGGCCCTCAGCTGGTCTATGGACAAGGTGGGACCTATTTCCAGATCTGCATTGGACAATGCGATTGTCCTCTCAGTACTAAATGGCAGCGACACCAAGGATCCGGCCACCATTCCTGCAGCATTCAATTATTCAGCGAAAAAGGAGGTTAAAAAGTTAAAAATCGGCTATTTCAGTTCCTTTTTTGAAGGAAATCGGGCGGGTATCGAAAATGACCGCGCCGTCCTAGAACTCTTAAAAAATCAAGGGATCATTCTCCATCCTGTAGAATTGAAAACAAGCATCAATGCCGCACCTTTGGTATCCATGCTGTTGGTGGAAGGCGCCGCTGCATTTGATGACCTTACCCGCCTAGGGCTTGATGATCAGCTCGTAGCACAGCACAAGAGCGCTTGGCCAAATGTCTTCCGAGCAGCGCGATTTATACCTGCCGTGGAATACATCCAAATGAGCCGTCAGCGAAGTATATTGATTGAAGAAATGCATGCGCTGATGAAAGAATACGATGTGATCATCACGCCATCCTTTGCTGGTCAGCAGCTTCAGATCACCAACTTGACAGGGCATCCCGCACTTTGCCTGCCTAATGGATTTGGAGCCAATGGCAGTCCAACATCCATTACCTTACTGGCCAACCTCTTTGAAGAAGAAAAATTGATCATGGTTGGACGGTTGATTCAGGAAAACTCCGATTGGCAAGCCAAACGCCCTCCACTATTTGCAAAATAGGGATCACCTATTTTAAAAAATTGAGTGTAATCAGCGGGAAAATTAAGGCCCCTGTTCAAAAAAGGAAGCCCCGCACACTTATGCGGGGCTTCCTTTTTTTTTAGTGGATTACTCCAGAGATTTTGATGTGTGTAGGAGATAGAAACATTACTTTCTGAGTAGTCTCCAGCTTATATTGATCTATTTTCCCCGTAGCCTGGTTCATAAAAAGTTCCCCTAGAGTCGTACTTTGGTAAAACATGTTTTCATCCTTTAGCTTAAACATGACCCAAGCAGGATAATTCTGCACATAGCGAATGGTGATTTCCTTCACTTTTCCTTTAGCCTCAGGAAGCAACTCATGAATCAATTGGTCTGGAGTAGTTCGGGTGTCATACGCAGTGACGAGAGAAGGAACATTGATATCTGCTTGATAGAATGAGGCAAATTCCTCCTTCCAGTCATTGGCCGTATACCGCAAATCCTGGGTCTGTTCTTCCCCATTTATCTCAGAGATTTTAAGCACGGAGTCTCCTTCCAATTCATTGATTTCCAAATCAATAAATCCTTTCAAATCAAAATAAGGAAGCTTGTCAAGTACAGGTTCTTCTTTGGTTGGAGCGCAAGAAAGGACTGCTCCTAAAAGAAGAAAACTGTAGTAGCGTTTTATTTTCATTGGTCAAGAAGAATATCACCTGTCATTTCTTCGGGAATGCCTACCCCCATCAACTGAAGGATCGTAGGAGCTAAATCACCTAATTTTCCGTCTTTCACCGTAAACCGATATTTGTCTACCACAATGAAAGGCACCAAGTTGGTGGTATGCGCCGTATTTGGTGAACCATCCTCATTGATCATTACATCTGAGTTGCCATGGTCTGCAATCACTAGCACGGTATAGTCATTGGCGATAGCCGCTTTGACCACTTTTTCAGTCGATGCATCTACCGCTTCACAGGCTTTGACTGCTGCATCAAAATCTCCCGTATGGCCCACCATATCCGCATTTGCAAAATTTAGGCAAATGAAGTTGGCGCTTTTCTTTTCCAGTTCTTTGGTGATTTTTGAAGCAATTTCACCTGCACTCATTTCAGGCTGCAAGTCGTAGGTAGCCACTTTGGGTGAAGGGCAAAGAATTCTGCTTTCGCCTTCAAACTCTTTTTCTCTACCTCCAGAAAAGAAAAAGGTCACGTGCGGGTATTTCTCCGTTTCCGCGATGCGGATTTGTTTCTTCCCTGCCTTTTCCAAAACCTCCCCAAGGGTGTTGTTGAGTTTGTCCTTTTCAAACAAGACTTTGACCCCTGTAAAGGTCTCGTCGTAAGTCGTGAGAGTCAAGTAGTCCAGATCCAACTTCTTCATGTTGAAATCCACAAAATCACGTTGGCTGAGCGCTTGTGTGATCTCTCTTCCGCGATCGGTTCGGAAATTGAAGCAAAGGACCATGTCCCCTTCTTGAATCGTGGCCAAGGGCTTGTTGTCCGCGCCCACCTGAATGATGGGACGGATAAATTCGTCCGTGACATTGTTGCTATAGGACTTCTTGATGGAGGCAAGGATGTCTTTTGATTTTTCCCCTTCACCCTGAACCATGGCATCGTAGGCAAGCTTTACACGCTCCCAACGGTTGTCCCGATCCATGGCATAATAGCGCCCAATCACCGAAGCAATTTTTCCTACTGAATGCTGTAAATGGTTTTGTACATCTCCTAAATATCCCAATCCGCCTTTGGGGTCGGTGTCACGACCATCGGTAAAGGCATGGATAAATACATCTTCCATCCCGTGGTGTTTGGCAGCATCACACAAGCCTTTGAGGTGCTCGATGTGTGCATGCACGCCTCCATCTGATACCAATCCCAAAAAATGCACTTTTTTCTTTCCTGCTTTTGCTCTAGCAAAGGCCGCGCTCAACACAGGATGGGTGAGGAGTTCGCCTTGTTGAACCGCCAGATTGATTTTTACCAAGTCTTGGTAGACAACCCTTCCCGCTCCAATGTTCATGTGTCCCACTTCCGAGTTGCCCATTTGACCTTCAGGCAATCCAACTGCAAGCCCTGAAGCTTCCAGCTTGGAATGTGGATAAGTCTTGAATAAGCTGTCCACAAAAGGGGTGTTGGCCTTGTCGATGGCAGAAACCGCAGGGTTGGTAGCTAATCCCCAACCATCTAAAATCATCAATAAAACGTTCTTATTCATGCCGCAAATATAGTACAATTGAAACCAAAATCGGGGAGAAAAGGTTGCGAAATTGAGGTGTAAAAACTGGCATTTTTGCTCCAGAAGGAAATAAAAATCCAATCTCTAATGAAGCGAAAGCTAGAAGTGCACAACCGAGGGGATTAAGTGAACCTCCTGTTCAGATTTGAAAAAAAATAAGAAAAATTCGGGGGTCGTTTAAGCTAATTTCTTAGTCATCAGGCTTATCCAGAGATAAAAATTCCAAGTTGCGGGTAATCCCTTTCAGCTTGGTGCGGGTGACCGCCGAACCAGTAAATACCCGTTTGAAAGTTTCTTCGGTCAGTTCTTTCCAATCTTGAGCCGCCAAGGATTCCAAGTCCGAAGAAGGATTAAAAGCCGGTTCCTGATGCGGCTTTGAAAAACGATTCCAAGGGCAGACATCCTGACAAACATCACAGCCAAACACCCAATTGTCCATCTTCCCAGCAAAGGTTGTGGGGATGGCGTCCTTCAGCTCGATCGTGAGGTAAGAAATGCAGCGGGAACCGTCCACTAGGCCTGGGGCCACAATGGCATCCGTGGGACAGGCATCCACGCAAGCCGTACAGGTGCCACAATAATCCTTCGCTAAGGGTAGGTCTGGGGTGGCCTCCAAATCAATCACCAATTCGGCCAAAAAGAAGAAACTTCCCATGGAACGATTGAGGAGAAGGCTATTTTTACCGATCCAGCCTAAACCAGCTCGCTGGGCCCATTGTCGCTCGAGTATGGGTGCAGAATCCACGAAACTTCGGCCGCTGATTTCTCCAATCTCCTCGCGAAGGCAGGTCAAAAACTCTCGGAGCTTCTCCTGAATTACGTCATGGTAATCCTTCCCGTATGCATACTTAGCCAATTTGATGCCGGCAGGCCCTTCTGGGAGAGTTTGTTCTGGGTAATAATTGTACACCAAGGACACGACCGTCTTCGCTCCTTCCACCAACTTCCGTGGATCGAGTCGCTTATCATAATGATTGGCGAGATAGCCCATGCGGCCCTGATAGTCTCTGCGCAACCATTCTTCCAGCTTAGGTGCTTCTTCGGCCAAAAAATCTGCCTTTGCGATTCCACAAAAGTCAAAGCCCAAGCGCTTGGCTGTGGATTTGATCCATTGGGCGTGTCGGTCGGCAGCAGTCATTAGGAGTCGAAAATAGGGAGATTTCCCCTTTTTTTACTAGATAAAAATACGCCTAGGAGAGATTGCTTCCTGAGTTGTTCCCCACAAAATCGCAAGTAGGATAAATTTAGAGCCCTCTTTCAGGAGAAAAACCTGTTTATTTGTCTAAATTTTTTCCAACTGCAAAACTCCTTGGCCTGATTGCGTGTTGTACTTTCGCAGCTGCCAGTCATCCCTATTTTTGGGAAACTTGTTTATTCCATTGCCATCTATGAAAGGGTTCCGATTTACAAAATTTATCCCCACGCTCGATCCAGAAAAGAATCGGTTCGATAGCCTATTGGATATTTTTTTGCAGCTCGTCACGATGACAGGTGGAGATGTGGCCGAAGCGCTGAGTTGGTTGACCAACCTGGACAAACGCTACCAGCTGACCAGTCCGGACTATGGCATCGGCAACTTCATTGACGACCTCAAATCCAAGGGATACCTCAGCGAGGAAAACCAGCAAGGCAAATTTGAAATCACGGGCAAAGCAGAGCAAACCATCCGAAAAAGTGCCTTGGAGGAGATTTTCGGAAAGCTGAAAAAGAGCAAGTCTGGACAGCACCGCACCCAAATCTCAGGGCCAGGTGAGGAGCAGGGTAGCGAGAGACGCGCTTATGAATTTGGAGACAACCTGGACCAAATCGCGCTGACCGATTCACTTCGCAATGCACAAGCGAACCGGGGCATTGGCGGAGATTTTCTATTGACTGAGGATGACTTGGAGGTGGTGGAAAATGAGCAGCGTACCCAAACCTCCACGGTGTTGATGATTGACATTTCCCACTCCATGATCTTGTATGGAGAGGACCGCATTACCCCCGCGAAGAAGGTGGCGATGGCCTTGGCCGAACTGATCAAAACCCGCTACCCAAAAGATACGCTAGACATCATTGTCTTTGGAAACGATGCCTGGCAGATCGAAATCAAAGATTTGCCTTACCTGCAAGTGGGCCCCTACCACACCAATACGGTGGCAGGATTGGAGCTCGCCATGGATTTATTGCGTAGAAGAAAAAACCCAAACAAGCAGATTTTCATGATCACCGATGGCAAGCCTACTTGCTTGAAAGTGGGCATCAAGTACTACAAAAATGCCTTTGGCATTGACAGCAAGATTTTGGCAGAAACGCTCAAGCTCGCAGCCCAATGTCGGAAGCTAAAAATACCAGTCACCACCTTTATGATTGCCTCAGACCCTTACCTCAAAGAGTTTGTCAAAGAATTTACGCAAGTCAACAATGGCAATGCGTATTACAGCAGCTTGAAAGGGCTAGGAAATTTAATTTTTGAGGACTACAGACGAAACCGAACCAAACGCTTTTAGCATGGATTACGCACAACTTAAAGGAGAGCAGCTCCTTCAAATCAAAACCCTTGGCCAACTGAAGGCTTCAGGCTACAGCCCGAAGTCCATCAAGGAGGAACTTCGAACGAACTTAATCGAGAAGATCAAGGCAAAGGAAAACGTATTTGAAGGCGTTTGGGGTTATGAAGATACCGTCATTCCCGACATTGAGCGGGCGATCCTTTCTCGACACAACATCAACTTGCTTGGATTGCGCGGACAGGCCAAAACCCGCATTGCGCGGATGATGACGCTCCTTTTGGACGAATATGTGCCCGTCCTCTTCGGGTCAGAACTCAATGAAGACCCCTTGTTACCTCTTTCCACTTTTGCCAAAAACTTGATTGAAGAAAAAGGCGACGACTGCCTTATCTCTTGGCTACCTCGTGCAGAGCGCTATGCAGAAAAATTAGCTACTCCAGACGTATCCGTTGCTGACTTGATTGGCGATGTAGATCCCATCAAAGCGGCCACGCTCAAATTAAATTACAACGACGAACGGGTAATCCATTATGGCTTAGTTCCTCGATCCCACCGCTGCATTTTCGTGATCAACGAACTTCCCGATCTCCAAGCACGAATTCAGGTAGCACTTTTCAATATTTTGCAAGAAGGGGATATCCAGATTCGTGGGTTTAAATTGCGATTGCCCTTGGACATCCAATTTATCTTCACGGCCAACCCTGAAGACTACACCAACCGGGGCAGCATCGTCACGCCGCTCAAGGATCGTATTGAAAGTCAGATCATCACCCACTACCCCAAGTCCATTGCCATCGGCAAAAAAATCACGGGACAGGAAGCTCGACTCGAAGGAAAGCCAGTCGCTCACATTCATGTGCCGGAATTGATGAAAGACCTGATCGAACAGATTGCGATCGAAGCGCGTCATTCCGAGTTTGTGGATGAAAAAAGCGGGGTTTCTGCTCGCTTGACCATTTCTGCTTACGAAAATTTGATTTCCGCGGCAGAGAGACGGATGTATCGTAACAATGAATCCACAACGGTCATTCGAATATCCGATTTGATTGGTGTCATCCCGGCCATTACGGGGAAGGTGGAGCTCGTCTACGAGGGAGAACAAGAAGGCGCCGGATTGGTGGCCTACAACCTGATCGGTAAAGCGATACGCAGTCAATTTGTGGCGTATTTCCCATCTCCCGAGCAAAAGAAAAAAGAAAAGGCCGGCAATCCTTACGTGATTCCATTGGCCTGGTTTGGAG
>JBEDEY010000214.1:0-5289 GCA_041175425.1 Bacteroidota bacterium
GTTCCTCATCGATGATCAGCAAGCCCAGATCTTTGAATTCGATGTCTTTGCCCACGATTTTGTGGGTACCGATCAGGATGTCAATCTCCCCAGAGGCAACTTGCTCCTTGATGGTTTTGATATCTTTGGCCGATCGGAATCGGTTGATGTAGTCGACCTTGACAGGGAAATTTTCAAGTCGCTCTTGCAGCGTTTGGTAATGCTGCATGGCCAAAATGGTGGTGGGCACCAAGATGGCAACCTGCTTGCGATCGTTGACGGCTTTGAATGCTGCGCGTATGGCTACTTCTGTTTTGCCAAAACCCACATCTCCGCAGACGAGTCGATCCATGGGATAAGATTTTTCCATGTCTGCTTTCACGTCTGCCGTGGCAGCCGCTTGGTCTGGGGTGTCCTCGTACAAGAAGGAAGACTCTAGCTCCACTTGGAGCACTGAATCTCTAGAAAAGGCAAATCCAGGAGCAGAGCGGCGTTTGGCATAGAGGGCAATCAGGTCTTTGGCAATGTCCTTGACCTGTTTTTTGACTCGTGCTTTTTTATTTTCCCAGTCGGGGGAGCCCAACTTAGACATGGAAGGTGCTTGTCCTTCCTGGCCGGAATATTTGGAAATCTTGTGGAGCGAGTGGATGTTGACGTAGAGCAGGTCATCGTCTCTAAAGATCAAGCGAACTGCTTCCTGCATGTTGCCACTGACGTCCACTTTCTCTAGTCCTGCAAACCTTCCCACTCCATAGTCCACATGGACCACATAGTCTCCAGGATGTAATGCCTTAATTTCTTTGAGTGTGAGGGCCTTGGATGCGGTGGATTTACTCTTGGATTTGTAGCGGTGAAAACGCTCAAATAATTGGTGGTCGGTGTAGCAGACGAGTTTGGCCTGCTTGTCGACAAAGCCCTCGCGTAGACTTAGCAACAAGCTTTGCACCTGTAGGGTAGGATCCAATTCCTGGAAAATCCCCTGGAGTCGGTCGATTTGCTTCTCGTTCTCTGCAACAATTAAGTTGAGGTAACCTGTCTTTTCATTGTCACCCAAGTTGGCGACGAGCAGGTCAAAATTTTTGTTGAAGGAGGGTTGGGGCTGGCTTTCCCAGCTGATTTTCTTAGCGCCTTTGCTATAAAATTGCCGGCCAAATTCTACTACCGCAAACTTTTTGGCGGCTTCGGCAAACTGTGCTCCCTGCTCAAACACCTGCTCGGGCTGGAGTACTAGAGCTCCCTTCTTATTGTCCCCAGCCATCCCCGCAAAAGCTTGCGCTGCCTTTTGGAAGCACTCGTCCATCACGTCAAGGGTGAGCTGGTAGTCCTTGATCCAAAGCAGGGCCTGCTCGGGCAGGAAACTAAGGAAAGACTGCCTTACCTCTTGGAGGAGGCGGGTTTGTACATTGGGGATAAGCGATATGAAGTCCACGGACTTCAGCGAAAGCTGGGTCTCGGGATCGAAAGTTCGGATGCTCTCGATTTCCTTTCCAAGCAGTTCCAGTCGGTAGGGAAATTCATTGCTAAATGAAAATACATCTAGAATTCCTCCTCGGATGGCAAATTGTCCGGGCTCGTAGACAAAATCGGTTCGCTCAAAGTCGTAGGTGGAGAGAATTTCAGTGATAAACTCTAGGTCCACCGCTTCTCCCACTCGAGCTGTAAAGGTATTTTCTACGAGGGAGCGTTTGTTGATCACCTTTTCGTAGAGTGCCTCGGGATAGGTGATTACGATGCGGGAACTGCCTTTTGATTCCAGAATTTGGTTGAGGAGCTCTGCCCGTGACAGGACATTTGCATTGTCTATTTCCTCGTATTGGTAGGGACGCTTGTAGCTGCTTGGAAAAATCCGTTGATCTAGGGATCCCAATAAGTTTTGGAGATCCGAATTCAAATAGGCCGCCTCCTCTTTGTCTTGGGCTATGATCAAATGAAATCCTCCGTGCTTTTCAAAGTAGGCAGCCAGTAGAACCATGTCCAAACTACCCGACAGGCCTTTTACCTGCAGTTGGAAGGGCGACTTTTCACTTAATTGGTGGGCGAAAGTTTGAAAAATAGGATCCGACTGGTAAATGGAGAGAAAAGAAGGTCTATCCACAAAGGGTTGGTTTAGGAGTTTGAAGGCTGTAAATCTAGGTTTTTTTGAGGGATTCTTTGGAGTGACACTCCAATTCAATTTGACATGAAAATTATCCGCAATCCTGCCAGTTGCTCAAGTCTATTTAAACTGCGGATAATCGTTTACAGTCGACGGTCCACAGCCGACAGCCCACCTAATTGAACCTCAAGCCTTTTTCCTTTTGTTAGTGGTGAAATAGCGGATTATCAGAATCCGTTTAATCACTAGTAACGAGAGAAAATAAAGTTTGAAGTTTAAGAAATCTGCTGTGGACTGTGGACAGTCAGCCGTCAACTAATTATCCGCAATGTTTCGCACTCATTTTTTACACCTGCTAGGATTGCGGATAAACCTATTTGACATTTTTTGAACTAAGCCGCGTACAAAATGTTTTGCATTCGATGAGACAAGCCCCTTCTTCGAAAACTTGGTTCCAAAGGATAGAGAAGCAACATCCCTACGAGACCTTGCTGTACCTAGCGATGCTGGGCAGTGGGATTATTTTTTTGTTTTTATCCCTATCCTTCCTTTTTTCTGGCCGAGAGTACCTCCAAGGATTAAACGAGCAGGTGCCGTTTGCCTTCTTGGTCTCTACTTTCCTGCTCGTCCTTTCTGGTTATACAGCGGTGAAAATGCGCCTCTATTACCAGGAGGAAAACATTGTCAAGCTCAACCGTGCTTTGCAAGCCACCTTTACTTTAGGTCTGCTGTTCATGGTCTTTCAAGTTTTGGGTTGGAAGGAACTCACAGACAAGGGAATTAATTTCACAGGCATTCCCAGTGGCTCGTTTCTCTATGTGCTCTCAGGGATCCATGTGCTCCACTTGTTTGGGGCGATGACCTTTGCGGCCATTTTGCTGGTTGAACTTCGAAAAACACAGCAGGATGTAGTGCGGAGGCTGGTGTGGTCCACCAACCCCTACGAAAAATTACGAATCCGCCTATTTACAGTGTACTGGCAGTTTATGGACGCGGTCTGGATTATTTTGTTTCTACTATTTGTGATTAGCTTCTGATGCACCTACACCTTCAAACTGCCGTTGAAAAGACTCACCTTCAAGTAAAGGAGGGCTTTACGGAAACTTTATTTGCCAAGCTGGCCCCTCCTTTTCCACCCGTGCAGGTAATCCGTTTTGATGGCTGTAAAGCAGGGGATATCGTCGACTTGGAGTTAAACTTTATTTTTTTCAAGCAAAAATGGACCAGCAAAATCACCGAAGATCACTGCGATGCAACCGAATTCCTTTTTGTAGATGAGGGCATCGTCTTGCCTTTTTTCTTGGGGAAGTGGAGGCATTGCCACCGAATCCTGGCGCAGCCTTCGGGAAGTATCATTAGCGATGAAATAGAGTTTGAAGGAGCATATTCCTGGATGACTCCATTGCTCTACCCGATTCTATGGCTTCAATTTTGGTATCGAAAGCCAATTTACCGCAAGATTTTTAGAGGGGATTAGCTGCCGAGAGGTGCTCACAATTTTTGATTTGGCAGTCCCCATACAGCACTAGGGAGTGGCTGGTAATGGTGGAACCAAATTCCTTGCTCATTGCCTCTTTGATTTCGTTCAAGCGAGGATCTGAAAACTCTCTAATTTTTCGGCATTGCTTGCACACATGGTGATCGTGGTGCGTGTAGGTGAGCGCTTGTTCGTAGAGGGCTACCTTATCTTTAAATTGATGTTTGACGGCGAGTCCGCTTTCCACCAATAGGTCCAAGGTATTGTAAATGGTGGCTCGGCTGATGCTGTAGCCTTTGTTTCTCATTTTTAGAAAAAGACCTTCCACGTCGATGTGTTCGTCTTCGGGGAGGAGGTACAACTCATCCAAAACGGAATAGCGCTCGGGGGTCTTTCTGCTGCCTTGCCGAAGGAGGAAGTTTTCGAAAATCTTCTTTGCTTTTTCTATTAGTGCGCTGTCGGCCATTTTTGAGCGAGTTGAGGGATAAATATCTGCTTTTCTTGAGGTTTTGGCAAGGAATGAAGTCAGTTCTTTGGTCCTTGTGCTCCCAAAATTCTTCGGGTTTGCTTGAACTGAGCTGAAAAAACTCCGTACTTTATCTAGAATCGAATTGTGAGGTAGATGAAGCTGAAAGCCCTATTTTTCTTCCTGTTTTTTCTCGCTGCACTTGGCCTGAAAGCGCAGGTTCCGGGGTTTTTTATCGTGGGCAACCAAAAAAAGGTGGAATTGCCTTTTCTAGCTTCCAATAGTTTAATTCTCCTTCCCGTCTCCATCAATGGACATCCTCCGGTTTACTTTTTGTTAGACACTGGCGTCAAGGCCAACCTGCTTTTTAGCAAAGCCATGGGTGACACTTTGGGGTTAACCTACACGCGCCGATTGGGCATGGTGGGAGCAGATGGGAGTTCGACTGTATGGGCTCAAATATCTCCGACCAACAGCTTGGACTTGGGAGGAGTCATGGGAGCTCTCCAGAGTTTATTGGTGTTGGAAGAAGATTTTTTGGAGCTCGAGTCGGTGATTGGCATCCCGGTGTATGGAATTTTGGGCTATGAATTTTTCAAGCACAACGCAGTCAAAATTGACTACGAACAGTCGATTTTGACAGTTTATCCTCCCGAGCGTACGGTTTGGAGGCCCCCATTTTACAGGAGAGGAGGGCTCCAAGTTGTGGATGGGAAGGCTTACCTAGATGTAAAGGTAAAGCAGCAGACAGGCCCAAGATTGACAGGAAAAGTTCTTGTAGATACGGGCGCCAATCATGGATTGCTATTGAATCGAGAAACTACCTCCGCGATTCGGTTGCCTGAAAAGCAGCTAGAAACGCAACTGGGGCAGTCTTTGGGTGGAGTTTTGTACGGGGTCATTGGCCGGGTCGATGCGCTATCCATTCGGGGGCTAACTTTTAGCCAGGTGCTTACCTCCTTTCCTGAAGAAACCCCCTTCAGCTCCAGAATCAAAGAAAGTGGCCGCATAGGTAGCCTTGGGGCAGAGGTTTTGGGTCGAACCACCCTAATTTTGGACTACCCGCGCAATGAATTTTTTCTAAAAAGGAATGCTTCTTTTTTTCATCCCTTCGAATTTGACATGAGTGGGCTGGTGATCAAAAAAATGGCAAGTCCAGAAAAGCGCTTGTTTGTAGGAGATGTCCGGGAAGGCTCACCGGCTCAGTTTGCGGGGATTTTACCCTTCGATGAGCTAATCAGCATCAATGCTGTCCCGATCCTCTTTTGGGAG
>JBEDEY010000215.1:0-2703 GCA_041175425.1 Bacteroidota bacterium
GCTCTATCCCTGTCTCTTACATAAGCGATCAAGGGGTCCTAGAAATCAATGAATATACCACGCTAAAGTCTGTGCATCCGCAAGAATTGGTGATTAGCGAAATGAACAAAAGGGAGTTGAAAACTTATTTAGAAAGGAAGTAAGGGGTTACTTACGATTCCCTACCCAAACCCCCAGGATTACTGCCGCAATCCCAATGTAATGTCCCAAAAGGAGTACCTCTCCATCCAAAACACCCCACATGATGGCTACAATTGGGATCGTGTAGGTGACCAAACTCGCAAAAAATGGACTTGCGTTTTTGATCATGATATTGAATAAAACCAAGGCAGTAGCAGTGCCCACCATCCCAAGGAGGGTGACGTAACCAAGTGCCTCCCAAGCATCTGGATGGGTGGCCATTTTATAGGAAAATTGAGTGCCACCAAACAAATAAATCAAGGCAAAAGGGAGAATCATCAACAAGGAAATGGATGAGATTTCAATGGACTTCAATTTGGTAAATCGCGCCTTGATAAAGTGAAGATTGAAGCTGTAGCAGACACAAGCGGCAATGACATACAAGGCATAAGCATTGATTTGCGACAAAGAATCCCATCCTCCACCTTCCTTGAAAGTTACTAGTACAAGTACGCCCAAGAAAGCGATGACCAAGCCAATTCCGTTTCTTTTGGTAATGGAGGTATTGAAGAAAAGTGCGCCGGATAGCACCACAAAAAGTGGAGTGAGCGCATTTAGAACTCCGGTTAGGGAGCTGCTCAATTGGGTCTGCGCAATTGGAAATAAAAAAGCAGGTATAAAACTCCCCAACATACCGGTAATCAATAGATTTTTTACCTGCGTTTTGCTGAGCTGTCGGAGGCGAGGAAGAGATAAAGGGAGTAGTAAACTAGCAGCTGCCACCATGCGGTAGGCTCCAACTTCCCCAGGAGAAAACACTTCCAATCCTCTTTTGATCAAAATAAAGGAGCTTCCCCAAATCAAGGTGAGTACCACCAAGAGGATCCAATTTTTGAGCGAATTTTCAGAAGTGGTGGTTTCCATTGGAGGGGTTTTGGGGGCAAATAAACTCATTTTCTGTTCGAACAAGCCCCTATTTGGGACACCCTTGTAAGAAAAGGGATAGTCGGTTACTACAGGGGTTGAAACTCGTAATCCGAGTAGGCTTCTTGCACGCGATCCAAAATGCTGAGAACTTCTGCATAGTGTTCTGCTGTAACCATTTCTGTACGAAAGGGCTTGAAGTTGGGCATGCCTCTGAAGTAATTCGTATAGTGACGACGCATTTCAAGGATTCCTTGTTTTTCCCCTTTCCATTCGATTGAAAAATCCAGGTGTTTTTTGGTTACTGCAATGCGTTCCATTAGGTCAGGCGCAGCGAGTTTTTCGCCCGTGGCAAAGAAATGTTTGATCTCGTTAAATATCCACGGGTAGCCAATCGATGCTCGACCGATCATCATGCCATCCACATTGTATTTGGCACGGTATTCGGCTGCTTTTTCAGGGCTATCTATGTCTCCATTGCCAAACACAGGAATGTGAAGGCGAGGATTGTCTTTGACTAGATTCAGCCAAGACCAATCGGCCTCTCCCTTGTACATTTGCTGTCGGGTACGAGCGTGGATGGAGATGGCTTGTATGCCTACATCTTGGAGTCGCTCGGCTACCTCTACAATCCGAATGGTGTCATGGCTCCATCCAAGACGTGTTTTTACCGTCACGGGAAGGTTGACCCGCTTCACAATCTCCGCAGTCATGGAGACCATCTTGTCAATGTCCAGTAAGATCCCCGCTCCAGCACCTTTGCAAGCAACCTTGTGAACGGGACATCCATAGTTGATGTCCAAGATATCAGGTCCAGCAGCCTCGGCGATGGCAGCGGCTTCTCGCATAGATTCAATTTCCGCTCCAAAAATTTGGATGCCTACCGGGCGTTCATAGTCGTATACATCCAGCTTTTGTACGCTTTTGGCAGCGTCGCGAATGAGTCCTTCGGAACTGATAAACTCGGTATACATCAAGTCAGCACCGTTTTGCTTGCATACCGCCCGAAAGGGAGGGTCACTCACATCCTCCATGGGAGCGAGTAGGAGCGGGAAATCTCCCAATGCTATATTTCCAATCTTTACCACCTGACATTCTAAATTTCGTGTAAATTTAGCCCAATTATGGAGATTTACGAAACCCAGGCTGAAATAGCCTCTCGGAAGAACTGGCTTTTGTCCCTCGTGGTCATCACTTTAGTGGCGTTCGGTACCCTAGTTTTGCTTCAAGGTGTTGCTGTAGTTCTCATTCCGCCTCTTTTTCAAATCAGCGTGGATGAGTTGATGGCCCTCGTAGGTGGGGACTATTCGGTTCCAAACGGACGCATGGCCTTGCTTTTTGCCCAAGGATTAGGCTCTGGCCTTGGATTTTGGGTAGCCACCTGGATCATTACTCGTTTTTTGGAAAAAGCAGACCTCCACTGGTCCAAGCAGTTGGCTCGTGTAAGTGGAAAAAACCTGGCCCTAGTCGTCGCGATGACTGTCGGAGGCATGTTGTTTAATGGGTTGTTGATGTATTGGAATTCGTTATTGATTTTACCTGAATTTCTTTCTGGGGTGGAACAATGGATGCGCGATATGGAAACGCAGCTCATGGAACTCACCAACTACCTGACAGATTTTCAATCCATCCCGGAGCTACTTTCAGGAATTTTA
The DNA here is from genome assembly GCA_041175425.1 of Bacteroidota bacterium. Lineage (GTDB taxonomy): Bacteria > Bacteroidota > Bacteroidia > Cytophagales > Cyclobacteriaceae > Algoriphagus. The sequence continues at coordinate 2,700 of JBEDEY010000215.1, forward strand.
GTGA
>JBEDEY010000216.1:0-3211 GCA_041175425.1 Bacteroidota bacterium
TGTTTTGGAATCCGGATCTAGGGTAAAATAGCCGAGGCGTTGAAATTGGTAGCTTTCGTTTGGTTTTGCCTGACCCAAATGCGGTTCCAAAAAGGCAGTTTTGATCACTTTTAAGGAATTCGGATTGATGAAGTCCATGTAACTTTTGGATTCATGGGTGTCCGGAGATTCATCCAAAAATAGCCTGTCGTATTCACGAACTTCAGCAGAGATGGCATGTGCCACAGAAACCCAATGAATCGTTGACTTTACTTTTCGCTGGCTTGCCTCTGTTCTGGAACCTGATCTTGAATCAGGGTCGTAGCTGCAGTGAATTTCCAGGAGATTTCCTTGTGCATCCTTCACTACGGATTCAGCCTTGATGATGTAGGCGCTTTTCAATCGAACCTCTTGACCAATGGTAAGGCGGAAAAAGTTGGAATCGGCTGCTTCTTTGAAATCTTCTCGTTCGATATACAATTCTCTAGAAAAAGGCACTTCGTGTGTTCCTGCGTCTGTTTTTTCAGGATTGTTTTCCAAATGCAGGATTTCCGTTTGGCTTTCCGGATAGTTTTGAAGGACCACCTTGATGGGATTCAATACAGCCATCACACGGGTGGCTGATTGGTTGAGATCCTCTCGAAGACAGAATTCAAGCAAGGAAACATCCGTGACATTGTCACGCTTGGAGATGCCTGCTACATCACTGAATTTACGGATTGAAGTAGGAGTGTAACCTCTTCTTCTCAATCCCGAAATAGTTGGCATGCGTGGATCATCCCATCCACTCACAACATTCTTTTGTACCAATTCAAGCAGCTTTCGCTTACTCATTACGGTAAAGCTTAGGTTACGACGTGCAAACTCTCGCTGCTTGGGACGAAGTTTCTTGGGATCGATGATCTGATCCAAGTACCAATCATAGAGTTCCCGGTGGGCCTTAAATTCTAGGGTACAGAAAGAATGGGATACTTGCTCGAGGTAATCCGACTCTCCATGTGCCCAATCGTACATAGGGTAAATATTCCAAGTATCACCTGTGCGGTGGTGGTGTGCATGAATGATGCGGTACAAAATTGGATCTCGCATGTGCATGTTCGGAGAAGCCATATCGATCTTCGCACGAAGAAGGTAAGTTCCTGGAGCAAATTCTCCATTTTTCATGCGCTCAAATAGGTCCAAATTCTCCGCAACTGGTCGATCTCTATAAGGACTATTTGTTCCAGGGCTTGTAGGCGTACCTTTTTGTTCGGCTATCTGCTCAGAACTTTGCTGATCTATGTATGCTTTGCCCTGATGGATAAGTTGAACCGCCCAATCGTATAATTGCTGAAAATAGTCGGAGGAATAACATTCGTTGGCCCATTTGAATCCCAACCAAGCAATATCTCGCTTGATGGCATCCACATATTCCTGTTCTTCCTTGGCTGGATTGGTGTCGTCAAAACGAAGGTTGACCGGAGCTCCGTATTTCTCTCCCAAACCAAAATTCAAGCAAATTGAAGCGGCATGGCCGATATGCAAGTAGCCGTTTGGCTCTGGTGGAAAGCGGAAACATAATTTTTCCTTGGGAAAACCGGCAGTTAGGTCTTCCTCAACGATATGCTCGATAAAATTTAAGGATTCGGTAGCTTCTTTCATACTCCTATAGTTGGACTCAAAAATACGGCAATTGCTAGGAATTACAACGGGGAAAGGCTTTGAAGTGCCTCTAAATACAAATTCGGAGATCTAAATTTCATCCCCATCTCGGGTAGGCCAATATTCACCCTGCAGGCGAAGAATTCTTTTTTCTTCATCCCAGTTGATTTGAAGTTCCATTTCTCCACTTTCTTGCTGATGCATATCCTGGCAGGCATTGAAGTAGATCAGGTCAAAAGCAATTTTTAATGAGCCTGAGATTGGGGAGGTAAACTGTGTTTCAGAGGCCTGGGATACCTTTTCGACAACGGCTCCCCCTTTTTTATAATAGTAACTGAGAAAAATCCCCAATTCAATTTGCTTTAACTGCATAACGGCTTCAAGTCCTTCTGGAAGAGTAGGGCAATTGGGAAGTTCAAAGTTCCAAGATTCTTGCATGGTTGAAAATAAGTTCTTGCTGCAAGATGTCTCCTTTCTTTAAACAAAAAAAGAATCAAAAAGAGTAGTTTAGTCCCATGAACTATCCAGAGTACCTTGACTACAATGCCACTACTCCCTGCGAGGAAGAAGTTATTGCAGCCATGATTCCTTATTTGGGCACCCATTTTGGCAATGCTTCCAGCAAAAACCATCCCTACGGCTGGATGGCAGAACAAGCAGTGGAAGAGGCGAGAGCATCTTTGGCTGGGTTGATTGGAGCACAGTCCAAGGAGATTATTTTTACTTCAGGAGCCACCGAATCCCTTAATTTGGCGATAAAAGGTGTTTTTGAACGCTATCAAGGTCAAAAGCAGCATTACATCACCTGCCAAACCGAGCACAAAGCAGTGTTGGATACCTTCGCCCAACTGGAGCTGGAAGGAGTGGAAGTGACTTACCTGCCTGTAAATTCAGTTGGAGAGATCGATTTGAATGAATTGGAGTCTCAGGTGCGGGATCATACCAAGATGATCTGTTTGATGTGGGCCAACAACGAAACGGGATTGATTCATCCCATCACTGAAATCGCACAACTTGCAGCTAAACATGGAATTATATTTTTAACGGATGCGGTGCAAGCAGTAGGAAAAATCCCTGTACATACCCAGGGAATTCACCTCATGGCCTTTTCTGCCCACAAACTATACGGTCCCAAAGGAGTAGGTGCCTTGTACATCCGCCACAATCATCCGCTTCCCAAGCCAATGGCTCAAATCCATGGGGGAGGGCATGAAAAAGGGTTTCGGAGTGGTACTTTAAATGTACCCGCCATCGTGGGTTTTGGCAAAGCGGCAATGCTACGCATGCAAACTATGGATTCGGAAGCCCTGCGACTCGGAATCCTTCGCGATAGCCTAGAATCTCAGCTTTTGTCCCTTCCGAGTGTTCGGAGAAATGGAAGTTTGAACAATCGCCTTTCCCATGTGAGCAACCTCGCTTTCGAAGGGGTAGAGGGGGAGGAACTCTTGCAGCGGGTCAATCTAAAGGTTGCTGTCAGTTCGGGCTCAGCCTGTAGCTCTATTTCTCCCAAGCCCAGTCATGTGCTGCAAGCCATGGGACTCTCGGCTGACTTGGGTAGGGCCTCAATTCGATTTAGTTTGGGGAAAAACAC
>JBEDEY010000217.1:0-12794 GCA_041175425.1 Bacteroidota bacterium
ATTGAAACCTATGCAATCCCTACCTTCCTTGAGTTGTACAGGATAATTTATTTTAGCGCAACCACCTTTTTAAAGTACATTCTAGAAATAAAGATCCCGCTACCGTCGTCATTGCCTGAAAAACTTTCCACTGCACTAGTCACATGGACTAAGGAATACCCTTCGGATTCCAATTCCATGATGCGTGCAGCAATCATCGCATCGTTAGAGGCTATGTTCTGGAAATTGATTCCCGCAGCACTGAAAAAATTGAGGAGCTTCGCTTCGTCAAACTTATCCACCTTCAATTCTTTTCTGCTCACCGTACGCTGAGAGGAGGTTTTGCCATCTACACGGCTGGTTCTAAAATCTTCGGTATTTACATCCGTCATGTTTTCTACCATTCGAGATCTCCCTAGTCCCATCGGAACGATGGACTCCACAACCGTTACAATACGCCATTCATTGAAATTTTGAGTGGTCACCTCCTGGGCTTGGACAGCAAAGCAGCTAACTAGGAGCACGAATACTAAGGCAAATCGCTTTTTCATAAGTTAAATTGAGTAGAACAGTTGAGTAACCCGTGTTACGAGTATGGACTAAAGATAGTTGTTACACAATAGAAATAAAAAATTGGGCTTTATCCCTTTATTCCTAATTCTCAGTAGAACTTGAACAAAAGAAATTGAAGAAAAATCGAATTGAGAAAGAAAAATAGGCTTCAGAGGCGCTCAAAAAGCAGGTTCCATTTTTTCTCATCCAGATACACTCGACAGGTATCGTTGAGCAATGCAGCTTCAATTTTAAAATTTTCTTGTGTGCCTAAAATCGTTCGCTGATACGTTAAGGACCAATTTTTAGCATCTACCTCTTTAATTCCTACCCGCTTGAGCGCATACCCAAAATCCATTTCAGCTAAAGAAGCAGCTAATTTTTTCACCCCAAGTTCTTGCTTCTTTGGTCCATAAAAAAACTTGGTCATCTGAGCATAGTCCTGCTTTTGGTGCAATACCTGTAAGTACCGCAACACATCCATATTGTAGAAGCACAAAGGATTTTTGAACAAGCAAAAGTTAGGTGCTGCATGCCTTGCTTGGATTGCCTGACCAGTTCCAACAGGAGAAAGGAAGAGAACGCCAAATAGAAGGATTGTAATTGCTGCTTTAGGGTATGCTACTTGCATTTTTTGAAAAACTAAATTCGCCTTTTTGAAAATTCTAAGTTGGCGATAAATATCAAAAAAATGGGTTCATTCTCCAAAAAGTGTCCCCCAAAGTGTCCCCCTGAAATATATGCTTCAAATACATGCTGTAAAAGGGCCTCTGTGTAGCGGAAAAAGAGTCTGGAGAGTACCCAGTCCGCCGAACAGGTAGCGGATATGATCCCATAAGAATTCTCTTACGTTAAAAAATAATTTTGTTTGCCTTTTATTAGACCTCTCTCTTAAAAAACACCTCTAACATTCCATCACAATTGTCCTGGGAAAATTTTGCATTGTACGGCTTCAATATCCATACGCTTGAAATGTATTCCCATCCATTTGCCCCTTCTTCATTTAATAACTCTGTTAAATTTTTCCCATTTTTTGTTGGAATAGCCATGCCAAAATTGTCAATAATTGAAAAGGCCATTCGGCTTACTAATTGACTTTTTGTATTGAAATGTGCCTTTAAAGTTTCTAAAGGGACACCGTATTTTTCTGTTTTGTACTCAAATTTTTTCATGAACAAATATGAAAAAATAATTAAGGTTAACTAAAAAAGAGGTCCAGAAAATATGGATTTAAAGAAGGCATATCTAACCTTAAATAGTAACACCTCAAAACATGGTCTCATCGATTTGTTAAAACAACGACAATCAATTAAAAATTGATGATCAATTTCAACACGATTGAAGAACTTTGGTATCGACTTTGGTCAGCACATTACAGGGAGCAACGACCATAGAGATAAAATTTAACTAGTAAAATTACCGGTTCTTCTTAGCTACAAGTCAATTTAAATCAGATTGTCGAATCGTTGGTGGATGAAATTGACGAACTCGTAAACTTATTTGAGTCGGGAAAAAACCTGAAGACATCTCTTGAGACCGTTGGTTTAACTTGTAGCGGAAACAGGACCCAAACGGGTATCCAAAAGCACCTGTGTCCGCCGCGGCGGATATGAGCCCGAAGTACTACTCACCCGTGTGAAACAAAAAAAGGATGCCGAAGCATCCTCTTTCAATGTAGCGGGAACAGGACTCGAACCTGTGACCTTCGGGTTATGAGCCCGACGAGCTACCAACTGCTCCATCCCGCGATATAGTGGAACAAAGGTAAGGACAAACTCTCAAAAATCAAGTACCTTTGCAAAAAAAGTCTGAAATGATCTCCCCCTCTCATAAAGCAGGATTCGTCAACATCATCGGAAAACCCAATGTAGGTAAATCTACGCTGATGAATATTCTTGTGGGAGAGCGCCTTTCCATCGTTTCTTCCAAAGCACAAACTACCCGTCACCGCATATTGGGTCTCATCAACACTGACGAGTACCAAATTGTCTTTTCTGACACGCCTGGCATGCTCAAGCCGAAGTACGAACTCCACAAAAGCATGATGGGATTTGTACACCTTACCCTTGAAGATGCGGACGTAATCGTATTTGTCACCGATCTCTTTGAATCGGATGAAGAAATCGAAGAAGTTATCCAAAAAATAAACGCGTCCGGAGCACCCATTCTCCTAGTCATTAATAAAATTGACTTAGCCAAAGAAGAGCAACTCGAAGAAGTTACCCAGTATTGGACGTCTCGGATTCAAGCGGCTACAGTCATTCCCATTTCCGCTTTAGAAAAATTCAATACGGAACGAATTCTTCAAGAAATTGTAGAAAGACTTCCAGTTCATCCTCCTTTTTACGACAAAGAGGAACTAACTGACCGCCCCGAGCGGTTCTTTGCTTCTGAAATCATCCGGGAAAAAATTTTTACCAACTACAAAAAAGAAATCCCCTATAGTACCGAAGTAGGCATCGAGGATTTCCATGAGGAAGAACATCTCATCCGTATCCGAGCTACCATTTTTGTGGAGCGAGACAGCCAAAAAGGAATCGTCATCGGGGATAAAGGTAAAATGCTCAAAAAAGTAGGCACTGAAGCCCGTGCTGACTTGGAAAAATTTTTCGGTAAAAAAATCTTCCTAGAGACCTTTGTAAAGGTGGAACAGGACTGGAGAAAAAATAAACTAGTACTAAAAAAATTCGGGTACGACCCCTCTTAAACATGGCAAACATAGTAGCAATTGTAGGTAGACCCAATGTGGGCAAATCCACCCTTTTTAACCGCCTAGTGGAAGAGCGAAAGGCCATCGAAGACAACATGAGTGGCGTCACCAGAGACCGACACTATGGACACGCCCAATGGTGTGGTAAATTCTTTTCTGTAATCGATACAGGAGGATATGTCACAGGGTCTGAGGACTTATACGAAGCGGAAATTCGAAAACAAGTAAAACTTGCCATCGAAGAAGCAGACGTCATTCTATTCGTTGTGGATTGCCACGACGGCCTCACCGACCTGGATGAGGAGTTCGCAAATGAACTTCGAAGCAACAAGAAACCGCTCTATATTGTCGCAAATAAGGCTGACAATCAGGAAAAGTCCTTTATGGCGAATGAGTTTTATTCCCTAGGATTGACCGATCTAGAAGTATACCCTATCGCTGCAGCGAGCGGAAGCGGAACAGGAGAATTGTTAGATGCCATAATCACCCATTTTGAAGAAGATGGATTAGAAGATCCAGATGCAGGCATTCCAAAAATATCCATCCTTGGAAGACCAAATGCAGGTAAATCCTCCTTCCTCAATGCCCTAATTGGTCAGGAACGCTCCATCGTAACAAACGAAGCCGGAACCACCCGAGATGCAATCCATACCCGCTACAAATTCTTCGGCCAAGACTTCATCATCACCGATACTGCCGGAATCCGAAAAAAGGCCAAAGTAAAAGAAGATGTTGAGTTCTATTCCGTCATGCGTTCCTTGAGAACCTTGGAAGAATCTGATGTCGTAATCGTCATGCTCGATGCTACCCGAGGTCTAGAGGCTCAGGATGTCAACCTGATCTCTTTAGCTATCAAAAACAATAAAGGGGTACTGATCATGGTGAATAAGTGGGACTTGATCGAAAAAGATCACAAGACCATGAACAAGATCAAGGAGGATATGCTCGAACGCCTCGGCGAACACAAATGGATCCCCATCATCTTTACCTCCGTCACCGAAAAGCAACGGATTTTTCAGGCTATTGAACTGGCGGTAAAAGTATATGAGAATAAAACTAGACGTGTAACTACCTCCAAATTGAATGATATTCTTCTCCAGGAAATTGAAAAATATCCTCCCCCAGCATGGAAAGGGAAATACATCAAAATTAAATACGTCACCCAATTGCCTACCAAAAACCCTGTTTTTGCATTCTTTTGTAACCTCCCACAATACATTAAAGAACCCTATACCCGCTATTTAGAAAATAGATTGCGCGAAAATTTCGATTTCGAAGGTGTTCCCATCAAAATCGTTTACAAAAACAAATAAAAAAAATATTGTCCACCACTTGCACAATTAAAATTAATACTAGTACATTTGTGTTGTAATTAAGAAAACCATAACAAATGAAAAAGGTATTTGCAATTTTCGCAATCGCTGGTTTGATCGCTACTGCTTCTTGCGGTGGAAAGTCAACTGAAGAGCAAGCTGCTGCTGATTCTATCGCTGCTGCTGCTGCTGCTGATTCTATCGCTGCTGTTGAGGCTGCTGCTGCACAAGCTGCTGCTGATTCTGCTGCTGCTGCTGCAGCTGCTGACACAACTGCTGCTGCTGCTACTCCAGCTCAGTAATCACACCACGCGTGAAAAAATTAAGAGTTCCGATGGATCGGAACTCTTTTTTTATGCCCTAAAATGTCCTCTCCAGAGTTAAGCCACCTCTTCCATAGGCATCTTCCCGAAAGTGCAGTTCCCTATTGCCTTCAACTTTGGGAAGAAAGTCCCTTTCATTTTTTCGTTAAAAAACCGAGAAACACCAAACTCGGAGATTTTCGGTTTCGCAGGGATCAATCCATTCAAACCATCACCCTCAACGTAGACCTTAATCCCTACCAGTTTCTGCTTACGCTGATCCATGAAATCGCCCACCTACGGGCCTTTGCTCAACATGGTACGGCCCATGCTCCTCATGGCCCTGAATGGAAGGCTAAGTTTAAACAACTCCTCGAACCGGTACTTAATGAATCCATTTTCCCTCGGGATATCCTTGTGCCTTTAAAGCTGCACATGCGAAATCCTTCAGCCAGCTCTGCGCGAGATCTGTTCTTGATGAAAGAAATGAGCAAATATGAAGTAGTCCCTACCCATGGAAGCACTTTTTTTCTCTCCGACTTAGCCCCTCAAACCCATTTTGAACTGGCAGGTAGAAAATTTAAAAAAGGGGAAACAAGACGGACTCGAATACTTTGCGAGGAACTTGGGACTGGTAAAAAATATTTAGTCTCCCGACTCGCTAGGGTCAGCAAACTCGATTAACCCTTTTCTTCACCAATCTGGTGATCAGGCTGAGAAAAATCTTTAGGCTGCGGTAAATCTTGCAGGGAGTTGATCCCAAAATAATCCATAAACTTAGGAGAAGTTCCGTAGATCAGCGGTCTCCCGACTCCATCAGATTTGCCTTTGATCTCAATCAGTTCCTTTTCTAATAGTTTTTGAATGGAATAATCACAGGCTACACCACGAATCTGCTCCACATCCCCCTTGGTAAGTGGCTGTTTATAGGCAATGATGGATAAGGTCTCCAATTGGGCTGTAGAAAGCCTTTTTTGAGAATGTTGACGGAGCAAAACACTGATGCTTGGCTGGTAGGCAGGCTTGGTCAAAAATTGATACCCTCCACCCAACTTCTCCAACGCAAAGGAAAATTCATCTTCCGCGTATTTTTCACAAAGAACTACCAAGGCCTCCTCCACATCTTTTGCAGGCACCACAGCTCCAAACATCTCACTCAAACAAGCAACCATCTCCTCCACCCCTAACGGTTCTGGGGCACAAAAAATTAACGCTTCAATATGGCGATGTAGAAAATCCACGCTTACTTCTTAGCCATCTTGGCTTCAATTGATTGCATGGTATGCGGGACAGCCCTCAATCGCTCCTTAGAAATCAACTTACCCGTATCCACACAAATCCCATACGTTCCATTCTTAATTCGAATCAACGCATTCTCCAAATTGATGACAAACTTTTGCTGTCTGGCCGCCAATTGATTCATGCTCTCTCGCTCTAATGTATCCGCACCGTCTTCCAAAAGCTTCGAGGTAGAAGAGGTGTGGTCTGTACCACTGTCGTTCTTTTTACTCAAAGTCTCTTTCAGGGAATGAAGTTCTTCCTTCGCTAAGGCCAATTTTTGAAGAATGATTTCTTCAAATTCCTTAAGCTCATCCTTGGAATAAGCGGTTTTTTCTTCCTTACTCATACATTTCCTGATTTAAGATTGATAAATGAGATTCTATCGAAAAATAATTCCCTAAAATACAGCAGTCTTTGGGAAAACCAAAACAAAGAATGGATTATCACCGCGGTACCAAAACCGTGAAATTCATAGCTTCTGTGAGATTTTTGAATGAATTCTGCTACAAAGGTGTGCCTACCACGAGTGTTTTTTTCACAATCCTGACCCTGCCAGCCAAATCAAAGAGCTGGGCAACAAAAACGTAATATCCGGGTGACACCCTAGTCCCTGCGGCATCCGTTCCTGCCCAAGAAAAAATTCCAGAAACACCCAAAATCTGATTCTGTCCAAGAACTTTAACCTCACGGCCTGCAGCCGAATAAATGGTAAAACTCCCAACCCAGCCATTCTGCTCCATCGAATAACGGATGCTAACTTGGCTAGGCCCACTACTCCCACTAGGATCAAACACCAAAGGGGAGAGGGTAATCAGCTCGGAAGTGGGCTCTATTGATAGTGCAGTAGAATTTTTTCTACCGGGAGTGGCATAATCCTGGCTGCTGGAGGCCGATTGCCAGGTAGAAGGGATGTAAGCCGGAAAAACAGGCGATACCCGCTCCAATGAAACCCCCTTGGTTGACCGGAGCAAGGGGTGATGCCAATCTGATCGATATGGAAGTGAATCCGCCACCATTCGTTGCGGTGAAAGTAGCAGCAAGACCCCAGCCCCAATCGGCATGCTCGGTAAGCTGGTCAATTGCAGGAAATTACCAGCTGCAGATTGGGGATAGGACAAGCGGAGTCGTGCCGGATCAATAGTTAAGGCCACATGTGACTCCGGAGCAATCCTATCCCCCTCCCCTCCGATTAGTCGTAGCTGCTGCAGGGCTCCAGCCTCGTTGATGCTAGATAGGGACCAATTTTCTAGAGAAAGGAATTTTGTAGTGGGATTATAAATCTCAACAAATTTTGGATCGCCCGACTTGGGATCCAGCAGCACCTCATTCAAAATTAGCTCTCCCTTACTGGCAGCCTCTGCAAGAACCACCTCCACCTCAAATCCTGTTCGCTCCCCAACGCACAGCATCAGTGAAGAAGCTCTTGCCTTGTACACGGTACTACCACGCGCAGGGCTTATCAATGATATTCCCAGGCTTCGCCCAGAATCTAAGACCCATGTCGAATCAAACTCTATGACTGGCGAAAAAGCTAAACTAGGCTGTCCATCAAAGGGTAAAATAGGCTGATTGAAGCGAAAAAATAGCTGTGTTGGAGATTTGAAAAATGCAGAAAGCACCTGTAAGTCTCCCAAATCTTTGGTCGGAGAAAATTGTGAGTTTTTCCCACCGGGGGTCCCACGCTTTGGATCCTTGGAAGGAAGCAAGAATTCAGACGCCTCGCAGCGGAAATAGGGATCAGGCACTTCCAGGCTGTAACCACCATCGGCGAACTCCGTACCGCCCCAGGAACTGCTTCGGTATTCCAACCGATCGATTTCCATACCTTCAATAGTACTCAAACGAAGGAGAGACCCGGAATTAGACAGACTTGGAAATGAAGAAAGCGGCAGCACCTTGCCAAACTCCAAAAGAAGTGAAGCTTGGCTTGGAGGACAAAGTAGCACATACTCTCCTGCCGAAATCCAAAACTCCGGCAGCAGCGTAGTGCCGCTACTTGAAGAAAAAACTACTCCAGACAAGCGTAACTCTTTGTTCGTTGGATTCAAAATCTCCACATACTCCACAAAGGGAAGGTCTTGATCTGCACGTGGAGCCGGCATCAATTCATTGATCACCAATGATTTTGACCCTATGGCGCTAGGATCGGTATACCGAAACCTGAGGAGCGTATCCAGAAGAAAGTTTCCATTGATATCTGGAAGCTGCTGCAGAAAAAGAGCATAGTCCTTTCCTTCTTCTAAATCCATCTCCGACCGAAGAATGACGACTGAATCTAAGAGCAACCGAGCCTCGACAGGGTTGTTCCCCTCAAGCTGGTAAGCCAGATTGAGCTGTGCAAAAACAGGGTCCATGGGCTCTGAAAATGCAACCAACACCTCTCGCTGGCCATATCCTTTTACTTGAGACACCTTGGGCAACTCCTCGTCTATCACCAGGTCTTCCAAACTAAAATCATCCATAACCCAGCGTGCAGCACTCCCCGTCCCAGACCCCACGGCTATTTCTAGCTGCAAATAGACTTCTTCCAAGGAGGCAAATGCGGCCGGCACTTCGAGTTCAAATCGGCTAAAATTCAGGTTGGCATTGGGAAACTGGGCGGCATGACCAAGCAACATGCGCTCCTGATACGTCCCCTCCAGCGTTGCTGCCCAAGAGAAATGTACCAAAGCAGGCCGTGTACCTGTGCCATTTTTTAGTGTTTTGGCCCAAAAAATAACGCGTGGATTGCCCATTCCCTTCGGAGATAACCGCACCCATACCTTCCCCGTGAAGGAACTGATGGGCTGCACGGCTAGTGCCACCGATCCATTGATCCCTCCTGTGGCAAGACGGAAAACCCGAGAGGAGGTCGCTCTAAGGTCGTTGGCATACCAGCCCGGCAGAAAGGCCTGTGGGTAGGACTGAATTGCAAATGGGGCTTGAAATCCTTGCGCTTGATTTTGAGAAAAGGATGGAAAAGAAAATGCCAATCCACTAACTAGGAGCACAAACGCTACCCTGCTAAAAAATAGAAACATGGTCGTATAGTTTAAAAAGTAGTTCAATATAAAAATTAACCGAAACAGATGCCCTATAAATTTGTTTTAATTGATCAGTATTATTGCGTTAAGCCTCCGTATTTTTGATCACTCAAACGAATCCCCTCAAACCTATGAAACTTGCTGTAGTGGGTGCTACTGGATTAGTAGGCACCGAAATCCTTGAAGTCCTTCAAGAGCACCAATTCCCTTACGATCAACTGCTCCTTGTGGCCTCCGAACGCTCCAAGGGAAAGGTAATTGAGTACATGGGCAAATCCCATGTCATCATCGGCCTAGCCGAAGCAGTAGCAGCTCAGCCTGAAATCGCAATTTTCTCCGCTGGCGGAAGTACCTCCTTGGAATGGGCACCAAAATTCGCTGCTGTAGGTACTGTAGTCATTGACAACTCCTCCGCCTGGAGAATGGACCCTAGCAAAAAATTGGTCGTCCCAGAAATCAATGCAAAAGAAATCGGCACTGCAGACAAAATCATCGCCAATCCCAACTGCTCCACCATTCAAATGGTCTTGGCTTTGGAACCCCTTCGTCAGCGCTATGGCATCAAACGCATCGTTGTCTCTACCTACCAGTCGGTCACAGGGACCGGTAAGGCTGCTGTAGATCAGATGATGGCCGAACGCCAAGGAAAAACACCAGAGATGGTTTATCCGCATAAAATTGACATGAATGTCCTTCCCCACATCGATGTATTCCAACCTAATGGCTACACCAAGGAAGAAATGAAGATGATCAACGAAACCAAGAAAATCTTTAGCGACGACTCCATTCAGGTCACTTCCACCACTGTCCGAATCCCTACGATGGGTGGGCACTCAGAAGCAGTGAATGTAGAGTTTAAACAAGATTTTGACCTTGCCGAGGTACGTAGCCTACTAGAAAATGCTCCTGGCATCATTGTTCAAGATGATCCTGCCAACTTTGTCTATCCAATGCCAATCCATGCTCACAAAAAAGATGAAGTGTTTGTAGGTAGGCTTCGTCGCGATGAGTCTCAACCGAATACCCTGAACATGTGGATCGTAGCGGATAATCTAAGGAAAGGTGCTGCCACCAATGCCGTTCAAATCGCAGAATACCTTCTTGAAAATAAACTCGTCTAATGAACTCCGAAAGGTTCACTAGCGAAGAATTCCACCAATTTGTGCAGGATCATCTGGAAGAAGATCCTGCAGGTTTACTTTTCAAGTACCACGAAAAAGTCGCTTTTGACCTCAAAATGGCCGTGCAGCAGATCGCCACCAGGCAGAAGGCTGCAAAAAAATTGCCGAGTTGGAGCAAAAATCTACACCTCCTTTTTCCTCCCAGCATCTCAGTTGAACAAAGTTCATCGGAGCAAACAGCCGCCTTCAAATCAGAAGGACTCTCAGGAAATTGCCTCATCGACCTGACTGGAGGCTTTGGGGTGGATTTTTATCACCTAAGTCAGCGATTTGAAAAAGGGGTATACTGTGAGCAGCAACCCGAGCTATTCCAGATCTCAAAGCATAACCTAAGCCTTCTAAACCCAGGCAAATTTGACTTTGTAGAAGGCAATGGATTGGATTTTTTGCGAAAAACGGAACTTCGGTTTGACCTAATTTATGCGGATCCAGCCCGTCGGGGATCTGGCAATCAAAAGTTGTACAAACTCCAAGATTGCGAACCGAACGTGGTAGAGGCTTGGGATCTTCTGCAACGAAAATCCGATCACATTCTTCTAAAAGTTTCCCCCATGCTGGACTTAACTCAAGCATGGACTGAACTACCAGATATCCAAAAAATAACGGTGGTATCGGTTCGAAATGAAGTCAAAGAACTCCTGCTCCATTGGGAAAAAGCCAAAATTGGTGCTCCAAAAATGATTTCCGTGGTAGATCTAGAGAGCGAAGTCCTTTCGTTTGACTTTGAACCCAGTGCGGAAGAGCAAGCACATTCCAAGTATTCGGAAGTAGGCAAGTACCTGATCGAACCACAAGCAGGGATTTTGAAGGCAGGCGCCTTCAACCTATTTGGGGAGCGATTTGGACTTTACAAACTGGACAGAAATAGTCACCTCTACACCAGCGAGGCATTTTCTGCGAGCATTCCGGGACGCATTTTTGAGGTGGTTCAAGAAATCAGCCCAAAAAAGCAGGAGGTCAAAGCCCTCTTCCCTTCAGGAAAGGTCAACGTGATTTGCCGGAATTACAGCACAGGAGCTGAAGAACTCAAGAAAAAACTGGGACTGAAGGATGGTGGGGCTAATTTTTTAATAGGAACCCAAACAGCTACCGGTTACAAGCTGTATTGGTGTACCCGGATCCGCTAATTCTAGTTACCCCACAATAGTCCGGAAGGTCAAATTCACCCTGGGTTTGTGGATGAGCTTAGTTGGAGGTAACCGATGCAGCCAGTGGGTTTGCGTAGTCCCCTTCATCACCATGAGGCTACCATGCTCCAAGAAGAGATCTATCTTTTCCCCACTCTGCTTATGCTTGAAAGCAAACTTTCGCTCTGCTCCAAAGCTTAGTGAGCCTATGGCTCCTTCCTTTTTTAGGTCGGTTTCCCCATCGCTGTGCCAGGCCATCCCTTCCTCTCCACTGTGATATAAATTCAGGAGACAGGAATTATAAGTTTCTCCGCTTTCTTTTTCGATCAGGCTTTTCAGTTCCAATAGCTCCTGTGTCCAGGGCAGTGCATGCTTGGTAATATTTGAGTATGTGTATTCAAACTTGCGATCACCATACCAAGCCACCTTCCTTTTGGTAATAATCTTTTTGCCAAAAATCACTGCCTCGTCATTTTTCCATTCGATGTCATCCAGCAATCGCTGCAGGTAGTGATTGGCCTGATCTTGGGGCATTAGCTTTCCGTAATAGTTTACCGTACCCTCGTAGGGCAGCCAGTTGGTGTGCCTGTCTATCGTTTGGTTGAATAAATCCATCGTTGATATTTCTTTAGTATTGTATCGATTAAACGCTGTGGAAGGACGTTAGCAGGCATTTTTAGGTAGTCAAAAATAAAAAAAGGCCTACAATTCCGCAGACCTTTCTATTTTCAAAAAGCAAAATGGATCAATCCTTCACTTCTTCATAGTCTACATACTCTCCGCCTTCAATGTCTTTCTTCATTTTCTGAGGAGATTTTTTCGGTATAAAATCCACATGCACCCCCTCTTTGGGACGCTGTGCTTGCTGCTGGGCGCGTTGCTGCTCCATGGCTGCCTCATTTACCCTGCGTGCGAGTTGGGCAAGCTTGGAGCGGAGAAAATAGCGAATCAGCTGGCCCAAAAGCCATCCGACACCTAGAAATATGAGGAAAAACTTAATCAAGAGTTATCGATTTTATAGAAACATTACTTACTCAAGTAGATGTTCCGCTCAGCGTAAATTTTCAAGAAATAATCGTCCATCAAATCGTCAATAAAGTAGATGGCCTCACCTGTAGATTTCATTTCAGGACCCAGCTCCTTGTTGACATTCGGGAACTTATGGAAAGAGAACACAGGCTCTTTGATTGCATAGCCCTTCTTAACTGGCTTGAAATTAAAGTCCGTCACCTTCTTCTCTCCTAGCATCACTTTTACGGCATAGTTGACATAAGGTTCTTGGTAGGCCTTGCAAATAAAGGGCACTGTTCGCGAAGCACGTGGATT
>JBEDEY010000218.1:0-6941 GCA_041175425.1 Bacteroidota bacterium
GGATCTTATTGACCTGCTCATTTAGTGTTTTTTGTCTAGCAGCCAACAATTTTTCTTTTCCAATTAAATCCGATTTGGCGGCACTTAATTGAGCTTCGAGGGCTGCTATTTGGGTTTGAATCTCTAGCTTGTGATCTGATTCCTCTTGAATTTTGCTTTGTGCTTCTGCCAAAGATAGCTGTAGCTGCTCCAAGGATTTCTTTGCCAAATTGATGCTGGCAATTCGGTAATCTGCTTTTATTTCGAAGTATTTAGCGGCCTGCTTTGCCTGCTTTTCTAAAGACTTTAAGTTTTTATCGATTTCAAAAAGCAGGTCCTCCACACGGGCAAGGTCTGCATCTGTGTCCTCTAGCTTTCGTAGCGTTTCGCGCTTGCGGTTTTTAAACTTGGAGATGCCAGCAGCTTCTTCAAAAAGCTCTCTACGGGAGTTGTTTTTATCATTCAGCAATTCGTCAATCATCTTCAATTCGATGATTGCGTACGAGTTGGAATTGATTCCTGTGTCCAGGAATAGGTTGGTGATGTCTTTTAACCTACAGGTGACCCCATTGATTTGATATTCACTTTCTCCACTTCGGTAATACCTACGCGTGATGGTTACGTGCGTGTATTCAGTGGGTAGTAAATTTTTTGTGTTTTCGAACGTTAGGGATACCTCCGCTAAGTTGGTAGGCTTTCGATTTTTGGTCCCGTTAAAAATCACGTTCTCCATTTTATCAGAGCGGAGCATTCGTGATTTCTGTTCGCCCAATACCCAACGAATGGCATCTACCACATTGGATTTGCCACAGCCGTTTGGTCCCACCACTCCGGTGATGCCCTTGTCAAAGTGGATGACCATTTTGTCTCCAAAACTTTTGAAACCTTTGATTTCCAGCTTGCTAAGTAGCATCGGTGATTTTAATTGGGATTATGGGTTCAAAATAGCTTGAATATAGGATAATGGCAAAAAAAAGGATGAAATCAGCTCATTTTCAGCATAGAAAATCCAAGGGAGCTTAGGAATTCAAAAAAGGCGAATTCTTTTTTACAACTTTTTGAAGTACCTTGACTTCATGGAATTGGGACAAATCATTTATGTAGTGGCTATTGTGGCCTATTTTCTTTATCGGGCGAGTTCCAAAAAGAAGGATACAACCCTTCCAGATGCGGAATCTGCGGCCCCAGATTCTCCTCCCAAAGGCCTAACGTTTGAGGAACTTTTACGAGAGATCCGGGATGCCCAAACTCCTAAAATTCCTGAATTGGAGCCAGAGCCTGTTCCAATGCCAAAGTCAAAGCCCAATTTTTCATTGCCCAAACAAGACTGGCCCATTAGTCAACCTTCCAATTCTAGGGAAGAAATTCTGGCAGAGGGTGCAGATTATGAGGTGAGTACTGTTCCACCGAATGCAACGCCATTTTACGCAGATTCCGAAGGTTCCAACGCCCTCCTTGATCAAAGAAGGCCTATTTCGTATGAAATCCCTGAAGCACGAATCAATCCTTATGCAGAATTGTTGAAGAACCCCAAGTCATTTCGAGATGCCGTGGTGGTGAGTGAAATTATTAAACCCAAACATTTTTAAAAAAAACCGAACCTTTTTCATTTAAAAGAGTTGATTACTTGGAAGTTACAACTTCATTTAAATCAGTTAGAAATGAAAAATGATCAATTTTTAAAATCAGGTAGTCTTTCTGAATCCAGAAGACAATTTTTGGAAAAAGCAGGTTTAGCCGCAGTTATAGGCACTTTCGGAACTGCTTTTTTTACTTCATGTGTTAGTTCTGAAGAACCAGGCGGTTCAACAACTCCACCAAATACAAGCTCTCCTAATGGCATTACGATTTCGGGAACAACCATTCAGGTTAACCTTACCATTCAAACGAAGCTAGCCGCGACTGGGGGCTGGTTGTTGATTGAAACCGCTAAAACACTAGTAGCCAATATCAATGGAAATTTTGTAGCGCTTACCTCCGTGTGCACTCACTCGGGATGTTTTGATAGCTGGGCATTTACCAACAATCGTTTTACCTGTACCTGCCACAATTCCATTTTTGATACCGCAGGTGCAGTAGTGCAAGGCCCCGCCACACAGCCTTTGCAGGTGTATACCACTTCCTTGGCGGGTAACACTCTCACAATCAACAAGTAGAGACATTTCTGTATGGTCATTCTTCCTTAGCTCAAAGTCATTTTGGGTCTCAATTCATTACTGGATTGAGGCTTTTTTTTGGGGCATATAAATTGACAAATAGTGTCAAATTTTAGTTTGATAATTTCCATCCTATTATTTTTGGACAGTAATCGTCGAAACAAATGGCCAAATCAAGTCCCATCGAGCAACAAAAGATTTTAAGGGTTTTCAAATTGATTAACCTGCTGCAAAGCACCATTGGTAAGCCAGTGCACCGCCTTGCGGAATTATTGCAAACTGACGAACGAACGATATACCGATATTTTAAACTATTGGAGGCTTTGGGTTTTGTAGTCGTAAAGGAGTTTAGCAAGTATAAAATCCAAGATCGCCCTGAATACTTACCCAAACCAAGTAATGGCACTACTTTTTCAGCAGAAGAAAACCAGTGGTTAAAAAGTCTATTGGAGGCTCAGGGAAAGGGGAATGCGTTAAAGGATGCGGTTGCACAAAAGCTAAATCTACAATCAGGAGTTCAGGTGAGTACTGAGGACCTTTTTAAGGCCAATCTGGGTCGCTTGGTAGATTTGATTGCGCAGAGCATCACGCTTAAAAAGCAAATTTGGATCAAGGACTACTATTCTTTGCGGAGCGACACGGTTTCCGACCGATTGGTGGAGCCAGTTGGATTCACGGCTGACTACGAACACATTCATGCATTTGAACTCGAAAGTCAATCCATGAAAATGTTTAAGATAGAGCGAATGGGAGAGGTAGTTATCGCTTCGGAAAGCTGGAAATATGAACTGGCGCATGAACTCCCCGAACAGGCTTTGTTTGGATTTACGGGCAAGGGAAAGTTTTACATCAAGCTTAAGCTTAGTAAAAAAGCCTACCAGCTGATGGTAGAAGAATACCCAACTGCACGTCCTTTTATTCAAATCAAAAACCGAAATCAGTACTTTTTTGAAGGGGAAATTCCCCATCTGCCTGGCTTGGCTCGGTTTATTTTAAGTCTTCCCGGCGAAGTAAAGGTGGAAGAAGGGACTGAACTAAAAGCGTACCTGACCGAACAGATTCAAAAAGGATTTTTTTAGGCTTGGTGCTCGGGTCTGAGAAGGTCGTTGCTGGTTTTCACGGGGTTGAAAGTCAGGATTGGAACCTCGACGAAAAGCGTATTCCAATCAGCCATTGCGCCATTCCATAAACCTGGTAGTTCCAAAGCCTTCAGTACCTTGCCGCTTTTAGATTTTTCGGTAATGAATCCGGTATTCATGTCTCTATATTGGAGTAGGTCAAATGCATTTCCCTTGTAATCACGTGTGGCACAAACCAAATCCACTGGGTTAAAATGGGTAGAGGCCTGCAGATGCGCCAAGGATTCAGGATTTGACGTGTCAATTTGAGCTGTTTCTAGAATTTGAAGGGACTGCGTCCCATCCTTTTCGTGAATCCAAAATGGTCCGCCTCCAGGTTCGCCGGTATTTTTCACCATTCCACATACCCGAATTGGGCGATTGAGTTTGGTCTTAAAAAATGTCGCTTGATCATTTAAACTACCTTCTTGGATTGATTCAGGCACTAT
Source organism: Bacteroidota bacterium (assembly GCA_041175425.1). Classification (GTDB taxonomy): domain Bacteria; phylum Bacteroidota; class Bacteroidia; order Cytophagales; family Cyclobacteriaceae; genus Algoriphagus. The sequence goes on from JBEDEY010000218.1 coordinate 3,703, forward strand.
CCCACCCAAATCCGTACTGTAAACCTGCATTGCAAATTGTACTGAACTGCTGGAAATTTCCAGATCGAGTGCTATTAATGCTTGGAATATGCGGGCTTGAACTTCGAGTAACCAGCCAGCAAGGGCCATTTTGTAGGTTTGGGTAATTGGCTTTAACCGATCTGGAACTACGTTGTCTATGTTTTTAATGAAAATTAAATCTGCTGAAATCTCATTTAGATTTTCCAAAAGTGCTCCATGACCAGCAGGGCGAAATAAAAGACTTCCATCTTCTTCGAGAAAAGGGGCATTCAAAGCATCTACCGCAATGGTGTCGGTAGATTTTTTTTGATGTGAAAAGCTAACCTTGAATTCTACTTCACTTTGTTGCTGAAGCTTTGGAAGATGCTTGTGTATTTCCGAGATAAATCCCGCTTCATGTTCTGGCGATACCGTAAAATGTATTTGGACTTGGTTGTTTTTTCCAACACCATACTGGATTCCTTCCACTAAATGCTCTTCGGCAGGACATCTATTCTCATCCGCATAGGCATGAAAGCGTAAAAGTCCTTTGGGCAAGTTTCCATACCCCAATCCTGCATTAGTAAGTAGGCTGGCTACTAGTTTTTTATAATCTTTTTTTTCTAAAAGGCTTGCTATGGATTCACCTTGCTGTTGAAGCAGCGCATCCAAATCTTGGCAAAAAGCAAATTGATGGAGCTGAGAAATAAATTTCTGTGTAAATCCATCCAATTCATTCCCATCCCTTTCTAAAAATGAAAACAGGTCTTTGAACATCCTGCTGGCCGCTCCAGAAGCAGGAACAAATTTGACAAGCTCTAATTCCGAGGCTCTTTTTTCAAAATAGCTTTGGTAATCTTTTACTTGACTATCCGACCAGACTTGTATCCCTCGAGCTGGAGTAGCTGGAGCCACCAGACTCAAAAACGGGAATCCTTGCTTAAAGCTTGCCAGCTGCATTTGAACTGTTTCAATTTGCTTGCCTTGTGCTGTGATTTTTTGGGAGAGAATTGCGTCCATGTCTCGGGTTTATAAGTAAGCTCAGAATTTCAAGATAAATTACTTCCTGCTAATCCTCAACAATTGCTCAGAATTTATTTGAAACCAGGAGGTGTTAAGGGGTAGGAAGAAGTTGAAATCGGATGGAATCCCCCACTTTTTTTTGTGCTAATCGAGATTGTGCATCCTCGCTGAGTTGAAGGATCCGTGGATAGCCTCCAGTAACTCCTGCATCTCGCATCAGGATAATGATTTTTCCACCAGGAGTGAGCTGCACGGTTCCAGGAAAAACTGGGTTGGTAGGTAGATCTTCCAGTTCGTTGGTCAACAATTCTTCCAACTGTATTCCCATTCGATTACTCAATTTGGAAAGGTGAACAGGCTGATCTAGAAGGATGCGCTGTTGATGAGCTGATAAAAGTGCCCAATCCGGACCCGGATAGGCATGGATTGCTTCAAGCTCAAACCAGTCCGTAGCCCATTTTGGTTTTGCCTGAAGGACAGATTTAGGTTGAATTGGAAGGTAATGTAGGTATTCACCCGTAGTGCGTGTTGCAGTTCCGGTGATGGCTACAAAATCACTTCCCGAACCCAAGTACTTTTCGACTTGAAACCCACCTTCAATGCAGAGATACAATCTGGCTCCAGTAAGGAATGCCCCAATCTCCAGGAGATCTCCGGCATCCAGGGCAAGAAGGGAAGGATTTGAAATGACTACTTGATTGACAGTAACAGAGGATGCGGCGCCTGCTAATGCAATACGACAGGGGGCTTCAAATTTGATTTTGAGACCGGGTTGAACCAATTCCAAGGCCACGGCTTGACTTGTGTTTTTGAGTAAGTGATTGGCCCAATGGTAGCTATGCAAATCCATGGCTCCAGATCTCGGGATCCCATAATTTGACCCAAGAGCCCGTCCTGCATCCTGTAAAGAGGTTCCCTGTGGGCAACGTAAAAGTTGTGCTTTTCCTAGGTTTGTGCTCATTTCAGGAAGTTTTTTCTGTCTTCATCCTCCCAATTTTCAAACTGAGAGGCAGTAATGGACACAAATTGGATTTGCTCTCCAGGTTTGGCCCATACCGGAGGCGTTTGATTCGGATCAAAGAAGGGTAGTGGACTTCTACCAATGCTATGCCATCCACCAGGACTTTGCATAGGATAAATACCAGTTTGCTTCCCACCTATGGCAACGGATCCAGAAGGTACTGCCAAGGACGGTACACTTTTTCTAGGTAAATGAAGTTTCGGCGAAAGGCCATTCAAGTAGAAAAAACCAGGTAGAAACCCAAAAAAATGAATGCGGTAAAGTGCTTGGGTATGTAATTGGATGACTTCTGCTACACTTAAATTTTTTGATTTGACAAAATCATCCAAGTCCTGTCCGTATTCGGGTTGGTAGCATACGGGAACCTGCCACACCTTTTCAGGTAGTGGCTCAGGTCTTAGATCAAGTGTATCTACAAGCTTTACAAATTCCTGTTGGGAAGCTAAATTTTTCCACACCAAACTTAATCGTGTGAACCCCTGACGAACTTCCAGGATCGTGGTTGAAAAATTAGTTTGAACAAATGTCAAATAAGCAAATTGAATTGAAAGCAACTCATCAGAGGGCTCCTCATTCCATACCAGCTCTCCTAGGGTTGGGCTGATGAGTTGATAGCTAGGCTTCATGACCAATACCGTTTTCTCAGGGTTGGCAGAAAATCAAGAATGCTTGGATTATCCCCATGAAAGCATAGCGTATCTGCTGCAATCGGTAAATATTCCCCAGTATGGCTCAGCAATTGCCCTTCAAAGATTAATCGATTTACCTGGGAATCAACTGATTCTAAGGTTTGGAGTAAGGATCCTTCCTGGCTTCGCGGACTTAATTGGTAGTTGGAAGCATAGGAGCGATCTGCAAAAACCTCCAACCGAATGGGAATGCTCTTCGCCTTAGCTTCCTTTTCCAACCGGGAATGTGGGGGAACAAGCAGTGGAATGCTTGGGTAATATTCGTCTAAAAAATCAGTCAATAGACGCGCAAGATCAGGATCCTTGGCAGCGTCATTGTATAATGCTCCATGAAATTTGATGTGATCCATGGGAATACCATGGGCGCTTGAACTCGCGACAAACCAGCCGATTTGCTGAGTTATTTGATTGATTAACTCCTCCGAAGAGATAGCAAGGGAGACTCTTCCAAAATTTGCCTGGTCGGGATAGGAGGGGTGTGCACCTGCTTTTTTATTAAATTTTTT